>JASHYD010000373.1 GCA_030043175.1 Xanthobacteraceae bacterium
ATGTTGGGAGTACCTGCGGGTCCTCAGATACAGGCGCGACGCTCCATTCGAGCAGACAAGAAGTCGAGAGATGATTGAGCTGACGTACTCCGGCTCGCCGACACGACAGGTCCGCATCTCCCTGCCATCGGACCGCGCGCTTGCGCTTCAGGCGAAACGTCATGTCTCGCTCGGCATATGCGTTGGCTACCTGTAACCGGGGTCGGGGTGGAGCGATGCATGCCCGCCGCCCGATCGACGGGCACAGCCGCCGCGCCGAACGGTGGACCTCGCCATGGCTTGGAGGCGAGAAAGTTTCTCGAAGTGTGAGGTACCTCACACTTCTGATCCTGGTGATCAGCGCAGAATATCATCAAGGCTGAAGCTCCCATAGTGCGGTCGCCAAGGTGTGGTCAAGTAGTGACCTGAGAATAGTTCGATTTGTGCATCGATAGCGCCGGGTTTAGTCTTTAGTTGCTGTGAGGATATTTCAGTCGAAGAGAGGCTGGCCAAGATGAAAGTGGTAGTGTGCCTTGGGATGGCCTTCGCGCTCGGGGGGTGTGTGACCGCTCAAGAGCAGATGGCAGTCGCAGTTGCACAATGCCGCGGCGAGCAGACGCCGGTTGAATGGGTGCGCTGCCTCAACGAACCCGAAACGCGCAGTGCGGGCGAAGTGCGGGTCATCGCATACAGCAAGCGCGAGTGACGAACGCGGCGCTCGAGGCCGCAGCGACGTAAGCATTCGTGCATCACCGCCGCCACCTCCGAGATTGCAGACCAGTAGGGCGAGGTCCGCCCGCAGCGACGGCAGGCCGATCTGCGAACTCGAAATCAAAGCGCCACGCTCACGAAGGCCGTTAGGTCCTATGAGGAGAGGGGATCACGCTCGACGCCATCCGGGTCGATGAGCGGCGCGGTGGGACCGTGTCGAGAGGCGAGTATGGCATGGCCTCGATGACGGCCGCTTTTGGTTCACCCGGGTTGCATCGAGCCGACGTCACCCCTTGCAACTCGTTGGAATTGCTCGCTGCACATGCAACAAGGGGCGTCTCGCCGGCAGGGGCTTTACGTAAAGTCCAATGTTTCTAACTGCTTAGTTCTAGTGCAAGTGGCGGACTTTCGTCGCTGAAGCGCATCCGGTAGAAAGACGCATAGCGGCCGGAGCGCGCCAGAAGCTCGGCATGGCGCCCCGACTCGACAATCATGCCCTTTTCAAGCACGTGGATCATGTCGGCCTGAGCGATCGTGTGCAGTCGGTGGGCAATCACCAGAGTGGTGCGGCCCTTGATCAATTGGCCCATGGCGTCCTGGACGAAGCGCTCGGACTCCGCGTCGAGCGCGGCGGTCGGCTCGTCCAAGAGGATGATCGGGGCATCGCGGATCAACGCGCGGGCAATGGCGATGCGCTGGCGCTGGCCGCCGGAGAGCTGCGCTCCATGCTCGCCCACCGTGGTGTCGTATCCGGCCGCGAACTGGGAGATGAATTCATCGGCATGCGCGGCCCGCGCGGCGGCGACAATCTCGGCTTCGCTCGCCCCGGGCCGTCCGAGGCCGATATTATGCCGAATGGTGCCGTGGAACAGAAACACATCCTGTCCCACGAAGGCGATGCGGCGTCGTATCGATTCCTCGGAAACCGCGCCATAATCCTGCGCATCGAGGCGAATGGAACCGCCGCTTGGCGCATAGAGGGCCAGCACCAAATTGAAGATTGTCGACTTGCCGCCACCGGACGGCCCCACGAAGGCGGTCACCTCGCCAGGCTTTGCGACAAACGAGAGCTGGCGTAGCACGGGGCTGCCGGCCCGGTATGCAAACGAAACCTGGTCGAACTCGATGGCCCCGCGCGTCACCTTGATGTCGGGCTTCGGCCGTCCTGGCTTGCGGTCCGGAACGTCGAGCACATCGAACAGCACCTGGACGCCGGTCAGTGCGTTGTGCAACTCGATGTTAAGGCGCGCGATGCGCTTGGCGGGCTCGTAGGCAAGCAGGAACGCGGTGATAAAGGAAAATAGTTCGCCCGGCGGGAGGTTGAGCACCAGGACGCGGTAGCCGCCGTAGATGAACACCCCTGCGATGGCAAAACCGCCGAGCGCTTCCATCAGAGGGGTCGAGCGGTTGGCGACCCGGGCGAGCTTGTTGGACGCGCGTTCGACCGACCCTATGCTTTCGTAGACCTGCGCGCGCACCATCGTCTCGAGATTGAAGGCCTTGATGATCCTAAATCCTTGGATGGTCTCCTGCATGGTCTTGAGAATGTCGGCGCCACCGTCGAATTGCGTCAGGGTGATCGCGCGCACGCGCTTCATCAGCTTGCGCACGGTGAGCACTGCGGGCGGCATCACCATGAAGGCGAGGATGGCCATAAAGGGCGCCTTCCACACCATCACGGCGATCAGGCCGATCAGCGACAGGAGATCGCGCCCAAGCGCGTTGATCACCAGGCTCAAGACCTGCGCGGCCGAACCGGCCCCGAAGGTGATGCGGGCTGCGAATTCGGAGGAATGGCGGTCGGCATAAAAGCCGGCGTCTTGCCCGAGCAGCTTGTCGAACATGCGCCGTTGGTTGTCGGCGATGATCTGGTTGCCGATGCGCGCCATAGTCACGGTCTGTCCGTAGGTTGAGAGCCCCTTGATGGTGAACAGGGCAATCATTGTGACGCCGACAATGGCCACGCCCACGAAGCGGCGTTCCGTATAGGCCTCATCAATTCCGGGGCCGACGATGAACGCCATTGCCGCCGTGCAGCTGGCGCTGACCGCCATCAAGGCAAAGGAGAACATGTAGCGCCGCCAATGGCTGCTGCCATGCTCGATCAGCAGCCGGCGAAGCAAAGCCGGCGAGCCGCTCGGGTCGGCAAACAGCCCGCGCCAGAAACGTGTGAGCATCGAGACCGCGATTCGATCAAGGCGGCGCCCCTGCGCCCTCGGGACCTACGGCTGTAGCGGACCGGCGGGACGTTGTCCACGGGGCCTCTGTGCCGCGATCCGGTAGTGGCCGGTGCGGGCCTCAATCAGCATTCTCAAGCCTTTGCAGCATGCTCCGGGTTGGCAAGCGGATATTGAAGCGTCCAGCGAGGCGATCGAGATGGACCACGCCGGCGCGCGCCACGGCGCCGAGATCGAGCTTTTCGTCAAGATCAATCGGGATGCCGCGCCAGATGACGTAGCCGCCAAGCCCGATCGCCAGCGCGATCATGGCGTAGACAGCGGCCAGCACGGCGGGCGCGGTGACGGCGATGGCGGTTCCGGCGAATCCGCTGAGTCGCAGCGTCGACACCGCGGCAATCACGGCGAACATGGACACGGCGCCCCCTTGTCGGGTGGTGCGGGGGAATCCGAGAATCGCAAAAGCGATGATGCCGAACGCCAGGGGATACAGCGGCGCAAACAGGCGTTCGTGAAGCTCGACGCGGAACTGCGGCGGCGAAAGCTTCAACACCGGGTCGTCGGCGGCCGGAAACGCGAGTTCCCAGACGTATTTCTCGCGCAGGCCGACATTTGCTTGCGGCGCCGGTGCGAGCCGGCTCAGGTCGAATGCATATTGGTCGAACACCACAATGGTGGGATCATGCTCCTTGCTGCGGCGGCGCTGTACGTTGCCCTCGCGCATCACCAGAAATGCATTGTCGTTGCGCTCTACGATCTGGCCGTATTCGGCCACTATGGTGACGCGCTCCTCAGGGTCACGCGTGTCGTCGATGAACACCCCTTGAAACTGGTTCTCGCCGCGCCGCTCGCGAATATGGAATATCAGGCCGCGGTCTACGGATGTGAAGGCGCCCGGGCGCACGATGTTTGACACGACGTCGGTTCGCACCCGGGTAATCTCAGCGGCCATTTTTCGCTGCAGCCACGGCGCCAAAAAGGCGGAAAGGTAGGCAACGAAGATCGCGACAATGATGCATGACAGGAATACCGGCCGAAATGTTCGGCGTGGTGAAACGCCGGCCGCGTTCATCACCACCAGCTCGGAATCGCCGTTGAGTTTGGTTAGCGCATAGCATATGGCGATGACCATCGCGATCGGGGCGATCACCAGCATCAGGATTGGTACCAGGAGGCTGGTGATGCGCAGAAAGACCAAGATCGTCTGCCCCTGATTGGTGATGAGGTCGACCTCGCGCAGAATCTGGGTGATCCAGATCACCAGGGTGAGGTTGACGAGGATCAGCAGGAAGCCGCCGAAAATCGTGCGGAATATGTAGCGATCAATCGAGGCCATGATGCTCGTGGTTCGGTTCACGCCCGCATCGGCGGGCCCGCTGGACGCAGAGATCGTCGCCAGGCCGCCGGTGTTATACTCCATGTCGCCCGCCATTGCAGCCCGGATTGAGCACGAGCACCCGCTGTCAATTATGGCACTCAACCGCCGCCGGCTCCCGTCGGCGGCTTGTTGCGCAGGCCGCAGGTTGACCAGGGTTCCCCGCGTTGCGGACAGGTTCAAGACCCACCCCGGGGCGCTTGGCCGTTTTTGTTTCGGACAAACAAGGAACCGCTGGTGCCGTGCTCCTAAAAAAGGGCTCGCCGGCCTCTCATGGGCGGCCGAGCGGTCGTCCATCGCCTTACCCGTTCACGATTCGCCCGACGGACCGGGTGCTCGCCCGCATCAAAGCACAGGCGAGAGCGCCCTTGAAGAACGCCGTCAACACCACACGATGGGCCTTGTACGAGGCATTAGCGGATACGGGTCGAGGTCGTCCGGCGGCCGCACCAAACCGCTCCAGACATCCCGACGAGCCACGTACGCGACGCCGCCGCGTTAACGAACTCGCGCGTCGGCTGACAGCAACCCAGGCAATCAAGGCAATGGGACGCGGCTCTTAGGGTCGGACGGGGCTGGACAAGTAGCGCGGTTACTGCATGCGCAACAAGAGCGGGTGGGGTGGATGTGCCGAACGGGGCCCGTAAGGGCGTGCATCTTGGCCGAGTAGCTGGGGGCGAAAGCGCATCGTTCAACATCGCCAAGGCG
>JASHYD010000374.1 GCA_030043175.1 Xanthobacteraceae bacterium
CGACAAGAATCCGTTCGTCGCCGGGCCGTTGAAACGCACCGATTGCTCGCTGGTTTCCGACGGTGCGGCCGCCGTGGTGCTCGCCGATGTCGAATCGGCGCTGACCATGAACAAGGCGGTGATCTTCCGGTCTTTGAGCCATGTGCAGGATTTCCTGCCGATGTCGAAGCGCGACATTCTGAAATTCGAAGGCTGCAGCGCGGCGTGGTCACGCGCGCTCAACCGCGCCGGCGTCAAGCTCAGCGACCTGTCGTTCGTCGAAACCCACGACTGTTTCACGATCGCGGAACTCATCGAATATGAAGCCATGGGCCTCGTCGCTGCAGGTGAAGGCGCGCAAGCAATCCGCGATGGCCTGACCCAAAAGGACGGCCCGCTCCCCGTCAATCCTTCCGGCGGACTGAAGGCAAAAGGCCATCCGATCGGAGCGACCGGGGTATCGATGCATGCGCTGACCGCGATGCAGCTTTGCGGCAAGGCGGGCGAGATGCAATTACCGCACGCCAAGCTCGGCGGAATTTACAATATGGGCGGCGCTGCGGTGGCGAATTACGTCAGCATATTGGAGCGCATCAGGTAGCGAGCCCGCATGCTCTCCTTGAGAGCGGATTTCGGCGGTCGTTGACGCGACATCGCCGGACGCTTTGCAGGCAACCTCGAATTGTTGAAGGCACAGTCGACGCACAACCGACCGGCGTCGATCAGCTAAAAGGCGAGCGGACGGGGCACTGAGGACCATTTGAAAGACCGCGGTCGACGCGGTATGATCAAGTAAAATAACCAAAGCGGCTAAATGCCGGTTTCATAAGTGACTGGAAAGGAAGCTCCCATGAGACCACTCGCCATTGCGGTTGTCGTGACAGGCGCGGCTGTCGGCTTTGCCAATGGCGCGCGAGCCGAGGCCGCAAAGCTGTTCTTTGAAGGCGACATGGTGCGCGGGGCCCAGGCTGGTGCGCCCGGTCCGTTCTGCGTATTGAACAACCAGTTCAAGCATCTGGAAAAAATCGTATGGCGCTTCCGCGTGCTCGACCAGAATGGCAAAGCCCTCGACAAGGATGGGCTCAAGAACCTCGTGGTTGAGCTACCCGACGGGCAAAAGTTGAACGCGCAATACGGCCCGCATCCGGGCGGCAACAATCCGGCCACGGACTATTTCTGGACCGCGATTTGGACGATCCCGGCCAACTACCCCAACGGCACGCTCGTCTATAAGGCAACGGCCACCGACCAGCAGGGGCAGACGGCCACGTGGGAGCCATTCAAGCGCGTGACCTCGCAATTGCAGATCGTTGCGGGCGAGATCGAGATCAAGAAACCCTGATCGAAAGGTCGTTATCATGCAACCCGGCGTCGGACACCGGCGGTCGATGGCGCTTGCCTGCGCGCTTGTCGGCCTCACCCTCGCACTCTCCGGCGGCGCGTTCGCGACGCCGCGGGCGGCCGAACTCGGTTCGCCAATGCCTCTCGCCGAGCCGTCGGGCGGGTATGTCGGCCAACTCAAGGTCACGCCGGACCATGGACCTGTCGGCACGCCCATCGCGGTGACAGGCGAAGGATTCCCCGCGAGCCAGGAATTCGATCTCGTCTGGGGCACCGTGACGGGAAGCTGGAAGGTCACGACTGCCGAATATTTCGGCCGCGAATACAAGCCTGCTGCCTATCGGATCGCCACCGTAAAGAGCGACGCCTCCGGCCGCATCGCGGCAGGATTTGCGGCCCCGGACGATTTCGGCTTCCTGCACGATGTCATGGTGCAGCAGGGTGCCCGCCTGCTGACCAAGAATGCGTTCAGCATCGACATGACCGTGAAAGTGCTCGCCGACAACGTGTCGGTTGGCACTCCGGTCCCGATCGAGGTCAAAGGCATCGGCTGGCGCGAGCTCGAGGGCAGCTGGGTCATGCTCTACGACAACCGCTTCACCGGCTGGATTTCGACCGTGTCAACGAGCGGCAGCGCTCGCTTCACGGTGCCGGCCGCTGGGCGCCCGGGCCGGCATGTCATCGAAGTCGTTCACTCCGACTTCACTTTTCCGTATCGCAACATGCAGCAGTCGCCGGCACCGGACCGGCCGCAGTTCAAGGTCGGCTTTACCATTTCCAGCGGTCCGGCGGTGCTGCCGGCGCCGCCGCCGCAGCAGGCCCAAGCGCAGGTGCGCCGGCTCCCGCCCCAGGGCGAACTTGTGGCCACGCCGGCGTTCTCTGGCGTCGGGCAGCCGGTCACCGTCAAGGGCGCGGGCTTTGCGCCCGGCAAGTCCGTGGCGCTTGACTGGACGACCGTCACCGGCAACCGCGTCAGCGGAGACGGGACGGTTAGCTCGGTGGCATCGCGGATGCTGTCGGGCAGTGGCGACCGCGCAGCCTCGACGGGCGGCTGGGAAGAGCGTTCGCGCGTCGTCGCCGAGGCGACGGCCGACGCCGCCGGCAACGTCGAGTTCCATTTCAGCACACCCGACGACCTTGGCGGATCCCACGGGCTGTGGGCCGATGGCGCCACCGCCCGCCAGAGCGGCACCTTGTGGATCGCTCCGACGGCCCTGGCGCTCGATGTCTCCCGCGGGCCGGTCGAGACCACGTTCAGGATTCATCTCAAAGGCGTCGGCTGGAGCGAAACCGCCAACATCTATACGGTCGTCTATGACAACGGCCACAGCGGTTATGCGTGCGGCTTCAACAGCCAGGGAGATGTCGAGATCTTCATGCAGGCGACCGGAGAGCCTGGCTGGCACTACATCGATCTTTACCCGGCTATCTACAAGGGCAAGGAGACGCGCCCGGTGAACTACCGGCTGCCGCAATTAACGGCCGACCAGGATCATCCGGGCGAAGACCTGCCGATCTTCCATTTTGCTTTCGAGGTGACGCCCTCTGACATGCGCGCGTCACAATAGACCCAGGACCTCGAGCGTCCCGACTTCGTTGCGGCACGCGCCAGCGGGTGCCGCAACTCGATCCGGGTTCGGCGTCACGCTCAATCGAAATACGCCGGCGACTTCTTAAGCTTCGCATCAGCCACGATGTCGTGCTGGATCCACAGCGTGGCGCCCTTATCCTTGAGCAGCGTTTCAACCTTTGCCTTGGAGGCCGCCTCCTGGGCGTCGCTGCCTCGCCCACCGAAGGGAAGGAAGTCCTTCAATGTGCGCTCCGCCGGATAGTGGTAGAGATCGCCCGAGAGGACCAGCGGGCCGAAGTTCGCAAGCTTCACGAACAGCGACTGGTGTCCCGGGGTGTGTCCGGGCGTCGAGAGGATCACCACGGACCCGTCGCCGAACACATCGTGGTCGCCGTCGAGCAGTACGGTCTTCGCGGTGTTGAGCGCGGCGAACTTGGCGGCGACGTCGGGGTCAATCGGATTGGCCGGCGCCACATCCGGAAACATCGCGGCGCGCTCCGGCCGCTGCACCAGCCAGGTCGAGCCCGCGAACGCGTTGGCGTTGGCCGAATGGTCGTAATGATAGTGTGACAGCGCGAGGTAGGTGATGTCGGCCGGCTTGTAGCCGATGTTGGCCAGTTGTCCGGTGAGCGTGTTCTTGACGGTGGCGCGCGCGATGGTGGTGCCTTCGGGCTTGACGAGTTCGTCCGGTATAGTGCCGGTATCCCAAACAAGCGTGCCGCGCGGATGCACGATCAAGTAGGCGACCACCGACATGTCGGTTACGGTGACCCCGCGATCGAGCAAGGGCTGCGGATTAGCGCTCTTGAGCCGTCCGAGATCGAAGATGTAGAGCTTGACGGCGGGTGCTTGCGCGCTTGTGGTACCGCACGGCGCGATAGCGGCTGATGCTGCAAGCACGAGCGCGCCCAATATCCAACGCCGTCCATACAAAATGGTCGTCTTACAGTTCCGGCGGCCCGTGGCTGAGGGGTGCATGGCCTGTCCTCCCAAGCTTATTTCGAGGCAAAAGAAAAGCGGGTGCATTTGGTAAGATCGTCACCAGGTGCCGGCCGGAGCTTACCATCAGTCAGAGGTCGGGCGGTCCGATGATAGGCTCCGCCAAGCCTCTGATTCTTGCGCAACCGCAGTGTAGCTGGACCGCTTGGCTCTTCGGGCGATGGATTTTGCACCCAATGCGGGCCGGAAAAAAGCCGGTGGCCGGGACATGCCCAGCCACCTTTGCCTCTGCAGTTTCGCGCCCTACTGCGCCGCCTGCGCCTTCGTGGCTGCGATGTCGGCCTCGCTGCGGAACGACATCACGGTGACCTTCCTGGTGCGGTAGGACGGGAGCACCACCTTCATCTGACCGTCCTTCTCGTAGAGAGACACGTAGCGCACTTCGGAGCCGCGGGTGGGGATGTCGAAGGCCGTGAACGCGTTGGCCTTCGGGTCGTAGCGGAGCACCTGGTCGGTCATCCAGATGTTGAGCCACGCGTTGTGATGGGAGTCCACCGCCACGTGATAGGGTTTGCGGAGCGGCGGCAGCGGAATCGTGCTTGTTTCCTGCGTGCGCGTGTTGACCTTGGAGAGGGTGCCGGCCCATGAATTGCCGATATAGAGCACGTCGTCATTCTTGTCGGTACCCATGCGGCGGGGTCCCTGCGCGTATGGGGCCGGATTGCTGAAGTCAGGAGCGCCGTTGGCCTCGTAGAATGCGAGGTCTTCAGACGAAAGGCGGGCGCGGACAGCCGCAACCGGAGGCAGCTTCATCTCCTTGGCAGTGCCGTATTTGCCGTCGCCGATGCCGACGGTGTCGATCGCCATCTGGGCCCAGTAGCCGTTGCCGTCGCGATCCGCCGCCACCCCGTAAGTGAGGCCGATGCCGCCGTTCGCGGCTTTTGCTGTCGGCGACTTATACTCTGTGAACTTCTCGGCCGCCGGATCGAACCGCAGCGCCCCGGTGGGCGACGACACCCAGATCATGCCGCGGCCGTCATAGTCGACCGTAGTCGCGCCACCCGTCGGCGCCATGCCTTCCGGCGGGATGAACACTTCGATCTTGTCGGTCTTGGTGTCAAGCTTGCCGAGGCCGCCCTTGCCGGGATTGACGTTGAACCAGATGGTGCCGGTGGGATCGCGCGTTATGCCGTGCGCCGGAGCCGCAAGGCCGTTGGCGGCTGCGACCTTGAGCGGCTTGAACGCGCCGGTTTTGAGGTCGAACTTGCCAAGCGTGAGGACGTTGTTGGGCACGTTGCAGGTGAAGTAGACGCTTTGCCCGTCGGCGTCGATCCAGGCATCATGCACGCCGAAACCCGGATATACGTAGGACGGCGTGCCGAGCGACCAGTCGGTGCCGTTGTTGGTCAGCACCTTGTAGGGCATGCCAACGGCGGGGTCCGGCGGTGCCTCGTAATCGGTGAAGACGACACGGGCCGCCTCGCCGCTGGGGCGCGGCCGCAGGTTGAACTTCATCGAAGTCTCGCCAGGTCCCCGCGCCCGCGCCAGGTAGGCGGCGAGCTGCTTCTGATTGTGCTCAAGCACCGGGCTCGTGTGGTCAGGCCCCTGATAGATGCCGTAAACGTTGGCATGCTTCATCAGGTTGATGATGGCGTTCCAACCCGCCTCGTCGAACTTGTGCTGCAGGATGTAGCTCGGGGTGTGGCAGGCCGTGCAGTTGTTCTGCACGATCGTCTTCATGGTGGCGTCTTCCGGTGTCGCATCCGGAAGCGCGGCCAGAATCATGTCGCCCGGCAACTGGCGCACGAAGTCCTTCAAGGGCTTGAGCGCAAAGTCCTGCCGCTTGGCGGCCGAAAGGTCGACATCACCGCGGCCGGTATCGAACGTGATGGCCTGCGCCCATACCTTGTATTTTCCGGTCGCGAGCGGCGGGAAATAGTAGTTGCCGCTCTCATCAGCGAAAACCGAGGTGACAATATTGGAGCCGTCGAGGCGAGCCGAAACCGTAGCGCCGCCCAGCGCGGTGCCGTCGGCGGATTTGATGGAGCCGCTCAGCACAGCATCGGCGGCAGCGGCCGTCATAGGAGTGAGCGCCGTCGCCGACAGGGCGGCAGCGAATACCGTACCGATTATCGTGAAAGTTCTCGAACGTTTCATGAATCGATCTCCTGATTAACCGGGTGGCACGGATAGTGACGGAGTTGGATCATTGCCATTACGCACAGGCTTGGAGATTTGCAGTCAGTTACCGGGCGCCGGCCGGTGCAGCTTGCGGCGGTATGGTCTTGATGTATTGGACGATGTCGTCGATCTGCGCAGGCTCGAAATAGTAGCGGAAGCCCGGCATCCGCGGCGTGCCGTTGCTGATGTATTCACGGATCAGCTCCTCGTCGCCGCCCAGGGTCTCGCGCGACAACACCGGTCCGTATTGGCGGGTCCGCTGCTGCACGACAGTGTGGCAGACGCCGCAAGACTGGCTGAACAGGCGCAACCCCTCCCGCTGGGTACCGTTGAATGCCGCGTCTTGAGCGAGAACGCCGGATGCCGAGACAACCACGAACGCGGCTGCCGAAAACCCTCGTAGCATTGCTGATTCCTCCGACCCTTTTGGGCTTTCTCACGAGCTTGATTGCGTTGATCTTACTCCGAGGGCGAGGGCTTCACAATGAGCTGGAGGGAGTGCGATGGCAGGTGTCTCCACCGCAGCGGCGCGGGTTTGGCACGGTCGTATGCAAGAGATGGCCGAGCGCAGCGTGGGCGGCAAAGTCGATCTTGATGATGCCCCCTCTCGGGTGACCGGGCTAACGCATTGCAAGGAACGTTTGTCCCTAAGGTCGGCGACGGACGGCGTGGCGTCGAGCCAAGCCCGCGCCCAAAAATGACCGCCGGCTAAATCGGCACGGCCATCGCCTCGAAGGCGGAATCGCAATTGATGAGGTCGACGCGCTTCTGGACGATGCAGAAGCTCACGCCGTCACGGCGCAGGCGATGGTGCTGGCGGCCAGCGAACACGCGTTGCTGCTCGTCGCGATATTCCACCATGATAACGGTCGAACCGACGACATATTCGCCTTTGCTCTCGTCGACTGACTCAACCGTCACGTTGCCAACGAGGTGTGCGGTGCGCGAAGGCGGCGTCTGCACGTGGATGCGCGGATGCTCGAGCCGTTCGATACGCGTGCGCATCAAGTCGCGATCGTCATAGAACAGCGAGGCCTGATCGAACGGGCTTGGCTGATCGGGCACCGCGGGCACCCAATAAGTGCCGTCCTCAGCGAACAGCGCCATCCAGTCGCGGAAGCGCCGCTCGTCGAGCAGCCGCGCCTCATGCACGATAAAGTCCTGGAACAACGCGCAATCGATCGCAGCCGCGCCGGTCGGCGCATTCATCACGCCGCCTCGCGCATATAACCGAGCCACGCCTTGTACTGCGCGCGCACCACCATTTCGTGGGTGGCGAGACCGCGTGTGGCATTGAGCTCGCGATCTGGCTCCTCGTCTCCGAGCCCGCGCGATACA
>JASHYD010000375.1 GCA_030043175.1 Xanthobacteraceae bacterium
GTCCCTTGCAGCGGCGTAGCGAGGACGATGGGGACGGTAGCGAACGGCACGGCGAATTTCACATTGTATTTGAAGGTGCCGTGCGTTCCGGGCTCGGTGACCGGGCTTCCAGCCTGCGAATTACCGAGCGTTGCGATTGCGGTGAGGGTCTGCATACTCTGCTGCGCTAAAGCGACCTGAGGTGATGCTGCGAATGCCAAGCCCGAGGCATGGCGTTGGTCGGATGGTCGGTCCGACCGGTTGCAAGCGCCCAGTATACGGCGCCTGCAGCGCGCGGCGACGCTCATGACTCGTCGGTCGATCCTAAGAGTGCCTTTGGAGCGACATTGCGCCAAGCGTGGACAAGGGCACTTTCAACCGTCGCTTCCTCCGCATGCTGGAGCATAACATTGGTAGCTCCGAGCCGCCCCCAGCCTCCCGGCACCGGCACGAAGACCGCTGGCGCTGCGTGCATGGACATGGCTTGCTGTTCAGGCGTGAGCTGGACCGTGGCTGCCGAATCAGCAGGACCTTCTAAGCTTGCGAACGATTTTCGCCCTACACGAAAGTCCGAACGCCCCTCGCGAAAGACCTCCACAGCCTCCGGCTGAGATAGTGCGAGTAGGCGAAAATCATTAGGCGTCATAGCAGGATAAAGGAGGCCGCCGGCTAAAGCGGCTTCAGTTATAGCAGGCTGCCCTGGGGGAGGGCATCAGTTTACACGCAATGTTCATGCCATCGATGCCAGCCGTCGGTCACGCGGCCTCCTTGTCGGGAATCGGCGGGAAGAAATGGCTCGCAGCCGGAGCGTCAGCTCGATTCCACTCCTTGTATTTCGCCGGGCCATCAAGGCACAGCTCGGTGAGCCTTGCCTCGACCCGTAATGCCATCAAACGCATTGAACAGTGTTGTTCTGGCTACGCTGCCATCAGCCAAGCTGGCGAGCCCCGGATAGCGGACGAATCCTGCCGGTGGTCCTTAACATCGCCGATTTGCTGGAATTGACCCGATGCGACGTACTGCACGTCGCGGAATTTCAACGTTTCATCGGCTTTCGCCGGTACACCCAAAATGCACAAAATGCCCGCGAGGGCGCAAGTGATAATAATCCGACGCATGATTCCTCCCTATTGCTTTTTAAGCACTCGCGAGCATGGCAATAGACCCCGCGCTGGTCTATTTTAGATACGGGTTTAGATCATCGGGATACGCCCGAGCATGTCGCCCGCCGTCTTCCTCGTAAGTCAATCTCCTCGCGCAGCGCCGGATCGGCTTTCAGGGGGGTCTCGGCCGGCGGTCGCGGCCAAAGCGGCGACTACGACGATCCCGATCGTGTTTCAAGGTGGCGGTGATCCCATCCGGTTGGGACTGGTCGCAAGGCTCAACAGACCGGCCGGCAATGACTTGAAAAGCTATTGTCGAAGGCTTCGACGCCATATCTGGACATCAGAGACTGGGCGGTCCCGCACGTGCTCGCCGTCCTCGAAAGGCGACCGCATTCGGTCCTGCCGATGCCCGAAGTCGAGCGGTCAGAGGAAGCCGAACAGGCGCGCCGAACGCTTTCAAGCCGATATCGAGCGCAAGTGTGCAGCGGACCTACGCCGGCTAGAGCAAGAGGAGGAAGGCGCGGCAGGCCGCCTAGCGAGCCATCGCGGCACACTTCCTGCTACGCGGACGGCGCGCATGGCCCGGAATTCCCCACTAGGCGGACCGTGCGTGCCTCGGCCCCCTTCCGACCCGGCAACGGGGCCGGGGCATCGTCACATATTAACTTCCCATCAAAAGTTAATTTATGTTAGCGAATGGTCGCGTGCGGCGCGGTATCGGGATGCGTTCGTGCGTCGGTCCCGGCTCTTTGGTTCTCTCTACGCACACCCAAAGGGTCGGGACCGCGTGTGTAGGGTGGGCCGATCCCGGCCATGAGCTTCGACGCTCGCTTACGGGTGGGGCGTTGAGGAAGGCGTACCGGCGTCTTTGAGGCACGCGGGTTTTGAATCTTTGACCGCGTGGCCACCGGGTAACCGCCGTAACGCAGATGTGGAGAGCGCCGGGTGCGCTGAATATGCCCGCGACGGCGGCGAGCCGTGGGCGCCCGTCGAGCGTTGATGGCGCCGGTCTGAGTTTGGTGGCACGGCTATCGCCACTGGGATAGCCAGTCGGGGTCTCGACCGATGCGCCACGCTGTCAGAAAAAAGCCGTTCGTCATGGTACCAGCTCCGGCGTTGGCGTTTTGTAGCGTGCTCGCGCTTGCTCTCCGATGTCAGCCAGCAAGATGTAATCCGCCGCCATCACGTCGCCACCAAGTTCTGCACCCTTGTCGTCGGCGAGAAGCTTCGCAAGAAAATCGCCACGCTATCCGACGTCACCATTGTCGGGACGCTCGCCGGTTCGGCTGGCATGAACGTTTATGCCTTCGCAGCCCTAGCGACGAACCCTTACGCGCTCGCCGCAGCGGTTGCTCTCGGGCTCGCGCCATTCGGCCTTCCCGGTGACGACGGCTTGTAAATCGTGCCAAAGGCGCTCGATGGCCGGCTGCCGTGATGACACGATCGAGGGCTCCAGCGGCTAAGGGCCAAAACCGGAAGTGTTTCCAAGCCGTACGAATGACGAGAAGAGGCGGGAAGAGGCGGGATCGGTTTGACCCTCATCTGCGCCCCGAGTAGGTTAGGTGGCTCCCCCGCATTTTGTCGAGGCGACTGCGGGCGCGGCCCACCGCGTCAGGCTCATCCGTCGCCCAATTGGGGTCCGCCAAAGGTAATTCCCCCAGTTACGAAAGTCATGGACCGGGTCAAGGCCGAAATCGGATGTGGGCGAAGGTGATCCGGGCAGCTAATATCGTGCCGCTCTGACCGCGGTGTCGTCGGCATTGGCACGCTTTTTCAGAAGGAATGCGCATGTTTTATGAACCAAGCAAGAAGAGCCATGTCTTGCCGCACGATCCATTCAAGGGGATCGTAGCGTCGAGTCCGATCGGCTGGATCACCTCCACGAGCGCAAGGGGAAGCTTAATCTCGTACCTTTCGGCGGTGGTAGGCTCGTCATGAAGCTCGCCGACAAGGGCCCGATCAAGCCGCCGCCCGTTCTGAAAGGGCCGGCACAGCTCGTCTCGCAGGAAATCCAATCCTGGCCCGGCATTGTCGCTGCGACGCACTGGTTCCTCTACGACCAGACGCAAGTGGATGGTGCTGACTTCTACGTCGGTGATCGGGAACTCGGCCACATCCATCTCGATGGCGAGATTCACCTCGGCACGACAAGGACGCTCGGGGCGATGCTCATCGAGCATGGCTTGGCGGATCCGTTCGAATGGCACGACGCTTGGGTTCAATATCCCATCCGCAGAAAGGCGGACATAGACCACGCCTTGTGGCTGTTTCGCCTCGGCTATGACCGACTGGCCGGCACCGGTATCGCGATGTTGCGGCGGCGTGTTCTCGGCTATCGCGTCCCGGCCAAGCTCAGGAGCCGGGCATGATCGCGGTCAACCGCCTACAGCAGCATCGGAACCCAGAGACGCGCACATGCGGCAATCGTTTCGCCGTGCGGGGCCCGCAACGGAGGGGCCGGTTTCAAGCCGGCCTTTTCTGCTTATTCGCCGGCGCAATCCAATTCGTGACCTGATCTTTACCATTTGAATCCTTATAGCGTGGCCCGCTCGGGAACGACCCCGTCGGCGGTGGCATTGTTGTTGGTCACGGAAGCAAGAAGGATGCTTTTGTGGACCAAAACCCAAATGCGCCGAACGCCCGGGCGGCAGCGCCGATGCTCACCGCGAGCAAACATTCGTGAAAATCAGTGGACCTGACTGGCTCTGTTTGCGGGCCAAAGGGTCTATCACTTGTAGGGATGAATCATGAAACGTCGTCAATTTCTGCAAGCGGCCGGCCTTTGCCTTTCCGCAACCGCCGTCACCAAGCCCGCGATCGCGCAATCGATGCCTGAGCTTAGGTGGCGGCGTTGCCAAACCGTAATGACCCCGCGCCATGGCCGCCGCCGAATAGTTGCATTTGCGCACTATCCTGCACATCCAGCTGCGGCTAATGTCGTCTGCCGTAACTCGTTCGTGCGCTAGAGGGGTTCCCACCATGCAAGCAAACAAACTCTCAGCGCTCACGGCGGCGGTCATCGCGACTGCCGCGGTTCTGTTTACTACAGTGCCGTCCCGAAGCCAGACCCCGCCGCAGGTGCCCCCTGCGCGGCAGGTACGCCCCGCCCCGCCGGTGCGCCCCGCCCCTCGTGTGGCGACAGCGCCGCGGCCGCCTGCCACGGTTACGGTACGCAAGCGGTCCTATCTCGATCCGGGTACCGAGACCAAGGCCCGCCGCGAGCACGACCTGGATTATGCCCAGCCGGATGTCGAATATGGGTTCGCCCCCATGAGAAATTCCACGTTGTTCATGAACAACGCCGTTGGGCCATTCATTCACGGCCGGTCGCCGTTCCCGACTTGTCTCGATTTGCCGGGGTTCTGCCAGTAGAGTGAATTTCGCTTGGCGTGCAAAGGG
>JASHYD010000376.1 GCA_030043175.1 Xanthobacteraceae bacterium
CCTATTTTCCGTCCTGGAAAATAGGCCCCGCGTTGAACCAATGCTTCGTTAATTGTTACATCCAGTTGAGCCTCAAAGGATTGGTGACGCACGATGGATTGGCGCCTGACTGCCGCAATCTCAGGGGCGGCCGGTTCCTTTCGCAGCGTGGCCGGTGGAGCCTACGTGTTCGCCCATGACCCCGCTCCGCGGCAAGCCGCTGCTTTCGCCCCGATGCTCCTGTCCAAATACCGATTTCCGGTCACCGCAACGCCGTCACCGATGAACGTCGAGCCCACCACCGCAAGCCCATTGGGGCCAGATCCGTTTGCACAAGATGTGTTAGCACGAAGCCTGTCTGCACACAGTCCGTTTTGGCCTGATGGCAGTGCTGCACTCCGTTCGTCCCACCCTTTCCCGCTAGATGGGGAGGGTCAGCTGGGCGCGATGACGACAGGGGCTGCCGTTGCCGGGCCTGCCCGGCGACTGCCGCTGCCCACCCCTCCCCCGCAAGCGGGAGGGTGCGCAGGCGGAAACAGGAATAATTGACGCGACGGGGACAAGGCTTGCCAGGACCCGGGGAGGACACGCCACTTGTGCCGCATGCTGTCTCGGCTGAACCCGAGACAACCATGCCGCGACCAAGGATTTTTACCCTTGAATGCGCGGGCAAGATCGATGAGCTGTTTCAGTTTCACATGCACCAACGTTCAGCCGGCTTGCGGCAAAGGCGCGAATGATCGGCCTGCGCCTCTCTTTGCGGCCACACCCGACCGTCCCCTGCAAGCGTGCAGGGTAATCCCATACGCCGGTCTCCGGCGAGCTGTGGAGAGGGTCGGCCTCAGCGGGCCACTCTGCCATCTCCTAATTGCTCAGAACCTGTGGAGAAGCCCCCTCCGGAATTTGCGCAAGGGCGCGGAAATTCCGACCGCTCTCCCCAAGCGGGCAGAGGTGAGGACCGCAAACAAACGCGATTGCCCAGGGAAAGCGCCAACCATCGCGCTTAAGGCTGCGGCGCTGGCGGGCGCGATCTTGACGCTTGCTGCGGACTTCAGCGCCGCAGCAGATAACACTGTGGTGAAACGCTTCTCGGGCGGCACCACGCGCAATTCAGTCGGCATCGTCGACGGTGCCGAGGATGCTCCCCAGGACGGCCCCCAGGCGATCTACGTCGCGGATGACGGCAGCCTGTATCTGCTTGATCAGGTCAATGGCCGCATCCTGCACTTCGACGCCAGAACCCCCGGCGCTTCCGTTCAATCTCTCGAGCTTCCCGAAAATATGCGACCTACCGACATCGTCGTGCGGCGCGGCAACCTTTATGTGTGGGATGGCGCCCCGCAGGCTCTGCTGCCGACGGGTCAGGAGGACGCACCGGTGCGCGGATTGACCCAGACGCGCTCGAGCGAGGCTCCCGACGATTTCACCCTTTCCGCCTTCGCGCAGATGGGGTCGCAGCCCCTCGCCAACCCGGATGAACTGCTCGGCGAGCGCACGCGCGCCGTCCCGGTCAGCCGAAAGCTGGGCCGGCAATTCATCGCCTCACGGGGGCGCGGCTCGGTCACAGCCGACGTCACGATAGAGGATAAGCTTAGCGGCGCTCAGGTGGAGGTGCGCGAACAGGCCGCGAACACCGAGATTGCAAAGTTGCGCCTGCGCGTGCGTGACCGCATCGGCGTTGTCGAGTTTCTTGAGATCGATAACAGCGGACGCATGTTCGTCCTCACCGAGAACATCCCGAACAATTCGAAGCGTGCGGCGGCCGCCTTTGTGGTTCGTTTTTCACCGCAAGGCGTGCAGGAAAGCGTCTACGATCTGCCGCTTCAGGACAGCGTCGCGCTGTCGCGCCGCTTCATCGCGATTTCGCCGGACGGCGATGTCTATTTCTTGCGCTCGCGAAAGTCCGAGGTAGACGTCATCGGCGTTGGATCGCGCAACGTGCGCTCCAACGCGGTGATCGACAATCCGAGCCTCCCCCGCGTTGCCGACAACGAGGCGCGGATCGCCGGCAAGGGCCCGCTTGCGGCCGTGCGGCCGCTGACGCGGCAACAGGTGGTGGAGACGGCGTTCGGCTTCGAAGGCTTGCAATGGCGCCTCACGCCGGCGAATTACGGCCCCGACCCTGATAAGACGTGCACCGGGTTCAGCCGCATCCGGCGACCTGGCTACCTCAGCGGCAAGCTCAATCAGGAGGTGCGCGGCGTTCCCTATTGCTGGGGGTGCCAAGGCTCCCTCGATCAGTTCCGCGCCAGGATCGCGAACGGCATGCTCGCCGGCAACGTATGCACCCACAACGAACCGCGGACGGATGTCGCCGGCGTCGATTGTTCTGCCTTCGTCAGCGCGGCCTGGGGTCTCGCCAATCACTTCACCACCGCCGCCATTCCGGCGATCACGACCGAGCTTGCCAACCCGTGGGATTTGCAGCCTGGAGACGCGCTCAACAAGGCCGGCACCCATGTTATGTTGTTTTTGCGCTTTACGCCGGACCGCAAAGCCGAAGTGATGGAGTCTTCGACCGGCGGATGCAACGGACGGGTCTGCCGCAACGTCTATCCGCTCGCCTCCTTGCTGGCACGCGGCTTCAAGCCGGTCCGCTTCAACGCTCTGCAAGAGACCGTAGTTACGGCGTCGTCCAATGACGACAAGTCGGCTGGAAACGACGCCGCGCTGCATGCCTCGCCGCCAGCGCGCGACAGCAAGGACGGCGCACAGGCGCGCGGACGCCGTCACAGAAGGCACAGGTGAGAGGCATTCCGATGAGCATCTCGTTCAGGGACGCCGGTTCGAGGTTTCGATCCGCATTGTCGGCATCGGCGCTGCGGTCGGTCGGGCTCCTCTGCCTGATCCTCGCGCCGTGCATTACCGCTCAGGCGGCGATTCGGCCTCCGCAGGG
>JASHYD010000377.1 GCA_030043175.1 Xanthobacteraceae bacterium
CTCGAAAACCGGCAGTGACAGAGCCGGCTTCGCCGCCGGTTGAGCCACAGCACCAAACCCCAACGGCCAAATTCCATAAACACTAATGGCGGCGGCGACGAGCGTTGCGCCGGTAGATGAAGCCTTCACGTTGCTCTCCCCTGAGGCGGCGTATGTTCCCGTATTCGTTTCCGCTCACGATCCGGTGCGTTGCCAATCAAAAATCCGTTTTCGTTGCGACGGGAACTTGAAAGAAGTTTCCCGGATGTCCCACGTTGTTCTCGGCGCAGGGCTCTTCAACCAGCGTCACGGGCGTGCGTGCGTGCTGATAGCGCACCACGGCCGACCATGGCTCATTGAAGGCGCCCGGGTCCTCGACCGTGAAACTTATCTGAAGCGTATTGCCGTTATTGACGAGCTTGAATCGTTCAATCACGTGCAACTTGGTCGTATGGGGCAGATCGTAATGGTCGTCGAGGAACGTCCGATCGTTGGAGCCGACAGTATCGACCACCAACTCGTCGCCCTCATAGCGGCCGACCGATTCGCCATACCAGGATGGCGAGAGATACTCCGAATGCGGCACGTCCAGGTAGATGTGCCTCGTCTGGTTGTCGGCCTGATGGATCATCAGGACCTCCTTCGGCGTCTGAATCACGTATATGCTCTCGACGCCGTTGGCATAGAGCAGGAACTCCGGGACACCGGCAGGCCAACAGTTAGCCCGTGAAGTCCAGCGCAGCTTACCGGCAAGCACCTCCTGGTTGGATTTCTTGAGGGCGTCCACCACCCATGGCTTTAAGTTCGGGTTGTTTACGTCCGCAATCCGCAGTGCCGTCTCCGCAACGGCCCCACCGGCGATCGGGACGCGCACCATGATCGGATGCGAATGATCGTAGGTCACCGGCCCGATACCGGAGGCCGGCAGAAGGTACTCCCCTCCTTCGCTCGCCACCCAGGGCCGGTCGATCGAGGAAAAGTTGGGCACATTGGACTGCTCGCCGGCCCCAAATACGTTCGTCGTGAGAGCACTGGCGAAGACCAAGCCGAGCAGCAATCTGGTGACGAGTTGGTGGTGTATGGTTCGTATCATGTCAGCGTCACCGTGGCGGAGGCGCAAGCAACCGGTAACGATATTCACATTGGCTGTTTGCGCTTGTCGCGAGGGGAGGCGCCGCAAAACTCCATAGAGGCAATGCAGGGAGGCTTTTGCACCGGTGTCGTCGAGGGAATTATCAGTGGGAACTCTCACGTTTGCGCACCGAAGGGAGCAGATAATGGCCAAGGCGTTGCTATCTTGGTCCGCTTCCTCAATACGCATCCAGAACGGCGCCACGAACGTTTCGTCGGCCTTGCCCTCGAGGCGCTGAGTATCGCGTGGCCGTGCAAGTAGTAACCCGCCGGCTTGGGGGAACCTAGCCGCGCGCTGGTGGCGCCCGGACGCCGGCGCTACACCCGGCCTGCCCGGTCCTGGTGGGCCTTCAACCGCTTCAACACGCGCAGAAAACTGAACAGGGCCAATGTCTCGCCCACGGCCAGAACAGCCTCCCCCAGCGACAGCATGCCGTTAGCGATGTAAATCAGGGCATCGCCATCAGTTTGTTGGCCGGCACCTTAAATTCCGCGGCGCCTTTCTCGATCGCGGTGGCCGCGTCCGGCGCCTCTACGGTGCCAAGCCGGACGGCTTTGCGGCGATCTTGTAGACTTCCCAAACAATCGTCGGCGGCGGTTCGGGCTTCTTGGCCATGCCCATAGTATCGGTTGGGAGCCGGGTACGTGCAATCGGCCCACTGAGTCGGCGTTGCGCCTTGCTCCCAGTGGTGAGCCACACCACCACTCCAGCCGCCGTCAGTCAGTTCCGGTAGGATCGGCCTACTCGCCATTTTCGCTGGGCGTCTTCCCTGTTTTCGGATTGACGAAATGCACCTGTCCGCACGCAGCGCACGTTACACCCACAAACGCTCCGTCAGCTCTTTCGGATTCATTGTCTTTCGCGTCGTAGCCTTGCACGCGGTAACCCGTATAGGGGCAGCGGAAGATGAATGGCGGCATCGAGCATCGTTACCTCTAGGGTCCGGTCTTCCGCATTGTCTTTGCACGAAAAATGGATGGCAAGTTTGATCATGATCAAGCTTTTGGCTTGTCACCACTTGGGCCGCCCGGGCCTCTTACGTGTTGGGCCACCGTCAACACCCCGGCAGCACGTAGCCTCACAACCCGGGCAACAGCGCCCGCAGCGTGGCGCGCCCGTCGTCTGTCAGGGTTAGATGTCCGCGCCCATCCCGCGCGATACATCCCCTCACTACCATCGATATGACTGTCACGCCCGTGACGCCGGCGCTTGCCAGTCGGTTCCGCTGGCAACGCAGAACAGGAGCATGCGCTGTCGCACTCCGAGCGACCCAGCGTTCGGCTTAGGCGGTTCGGGCTTCTTGGCCATGCCCGCAGTATCGACCGCGAGCTAGGTACGTTCAATCGGCTGGCTGAGCCCCGGCCCTTGCCGAAGCTCCTCGGAATCAAGAGCCGGGACCGCATGGGGCGAGATCACAGTTCTACCCAACGTTCGAATCCAACGCCGGCCGTGGCGGCACGTCCCGAGTAAAGGCAGGCGGGGGCAGGCCAGAGCCCCGGCCCGGTGAAAGATCGGACAGAAGTCACTCTCGAGTTACCATGTTGGGATCTCCGGTTGGCTCCTTACGCCCCTCTGCGAGCGCGGCGTTCTACTTTAAGATGTGGGTGGATGGGCGCATTGCAAAGCGCGACGGCGAGCGCTTTCGCGCCCGCACGCCGGCTTCGGATTGGACCACAACGCTCGAACCACCGAACCGAGATGCGCCGCAAGCCGCTCGGCTCATGGGCAGATGTACCCCCACTGCCCCCAATTGTTGACGCCCCAAGAACAGCCCCTGATCGCACGCATATCCCAGTCTTGCACTGCAAAAGACCGGCGCTCCGAGTTGATCTGGCCCGAGCGGATATAGCGTTGCGTCGCGTCATTTGCCGCCGCGATTGATCGCTGCAGCGACTCCGGCGTGATGCCGGTCGGCAAAGAGGGACCAGTGTAGCCCAGCTGTCGGAGTCTCTGCATATAGTTGTAGTATTGCATACCCCAATAGCGGGCAGTTGCGTCTCCAATCTGCTGATTTCTCAGCTGCGAGCGGATGGCCCAGCTCATGTCCATTGGTGCATTCTGCGCGTGAGCGCCGCTAGCCAGGATGGCAGAGAGGACCAAGCCCGTGACGGCGGATTTTATCATTGGTAGCCTTCCGTGTTTTTGTCCGAGACCCAACCGGGATTTTGCGAGTGAACCCCGAACGCGCTCGGTGGCGAGAACGGACGCGACCTCAATGGTCGAGGTGATGAGTTTATGCATGGTCTTTACTCCACGATCAGAGTGAGAAAGACCCGGCCTAATGGCTTTTGCCGGGTCAGGAACTGCACGATACTGACGGATCGCCGCTCCTGGTCGCTAAGGCGGAGGGGATGTGGCTTCTCGGACATTGCGCCGCAGATGATTTTTTTAAATTGGGCACGTCTGAAGTGCCCTCCATCCAGCGCCTTAGGAGCTAAAGGTGTCAGCACCGCTAGAGCAGGGTCGGTCCGGCGAGACTTACAGTGCGGCAGAAATATCCCAGGCGATCCGCTCTTTCACTGCCGCCCAAAAAACGGCGTTGGTGAAGATTGCAAAGGCATATTCATGGAAAACCAGGCACAGCTACGAGGACCTCATTCAGGAAGCCTTAACCCGCGTTCTGGAAGGAAAAAGAACATGGCCGAGGGGCCTCCCGTCGGAGGTGTTTCTGCGTGGCGTGATGCGCAGCATAGCATCAGATTGGGGGCCGGAAGAACTGGACGACAGTGTGGACGTCGATGATATCGGCTACGTCAATCATTCCGCAGCGGCCAGGATCGATGCGCAAAAAATGTTGGCCCTCTTCGGCGACGATCCAGCTGCGAAAAAGATTTTCGTCGCCATGCTTGAGGGCGCGAGAGGAGAGGAGCTCCGGGAAATAAGTGGGCTGTCTGCGAGGGACTACGAGACTAAGCGGACCAAGATGCGAAGGCGCCTTGAAAAGATGATGTCACCGCCGACAAGAGGCCGGGAACGATGAACGCGAACCGGAAACGAAATGACGCTCTCAACGTCGCCGACTTCAAGATAGACGATATCTTGAGTACGCGGGGCGATCAGTTGCTTGCCGAAGTTGCCGAGGATTACGGAGATCCTGGGGTGCTGGCGGCTGAGTTTGATGCGATCGCCTTTTCGGTCCTGTCGCAGAATGGTGAACGTGCGGTTGGTCAAGGAGATCCCGCGGCGCCCACCCGGCGGCCGGTGCTTTTCGCGGGATCGTCGCCGGGTGCTTCATGGGTGTTTCTGCAGGCGGCGCTTGTGAGGCTGTCGGAATGGACCGCGGCGTCCCTGCGACCCCGCATTGCGTTGGGCGCATTCGCGACGCTCCTGTTGGTCGCGATTTTGTCTCCGGCGCTATATCCGCTGTTGATCGAGCACGCGACCGACCGCGCGGCGCTGCAGTCGGATTCGCCGGCGCGGAAAGCTGAACCCGAAGGGAGGACCCCGCGCACGATGCCGGTCGAGCGGCCGACATCCGATCCGAAGGATCGGATCGATCAGATCAATCGGTTCGTCAATGCCTATGATGGCGGCGACTGCTTCTTCGCCGCTTCGGTGTCGGTCGCCGAACACCAGGCGACCCTTGAGGGCTATGGCAGCGCGGTCGCTCCGTTTGAGATGTTCGGTACTGAATTCAAGCGCAATTTCGGGTTTGAGGCTTTCATCCGCGCGCACCGCGTGACGCCAGCACAGTGTGGAGCAGTGAACTTCCTGTCGCGCATGCGAAATCAGCGCGAGTCGGTGCCGAGTCTTGATACAGGTGGCACCACGCTGCACAGTGGCGAGACATTGACAGGCACCGTCGCGGATTTTGGCAAGCGCGATGTCGCTCTTTTGCTGGTCGCCGACGACGGCTCCGTCCGCAACTTGACGAACACGCTGAGGACGACGGGCAACACCAAGTCTTTCAGTATCCCAGTACGGAAAAGCGGCTCCGAACGAGCCGAACCTGATCTCCTGCTTGCGATAGCTGCAAGTAAGCCGCTTGACGCCTTAACGGCCCCGCTCGGCAGCGCCGGTCAGGTGTTTGGGCGGCTGCTGGCCGAAGCGGAGAGGGACGGGCAAACGCTCAGCGTCAGCGCCAAGTTTTTCACCCTGGTGCAATAGCGGCTTTGGCGATCGCCGATAAGGTTCGAAATGCATGAATGAGGGATCGAGATGCGGTACAGGAACGACTTTATCCATCAGCGCCAGCCGCAGCGCCGATTTTATCGCGAATGTTCACCGGCACGACTGCGCGCGGTGGGAGCTTGGCGCGGCACATCCGACTTGGTGACCGGCAGAGCAAGCTTCACAAAGTCAAAATTGCAGTTTCGCCGGTCGGCTCGGATCCCGACCCCGTGTGACCCCTCAAACCGGCTTGCCATCTGCGTGCGATATTCTGTACCTATTGGACGATGAAAGAGATCACGCGTGCCGGTGAAGCCTGTGACAGAAATCTCCGCCGTGCCATCTGGCTCGATCTTCCCGTTGTAAGTTTGCGAGCCCGGCTTTCCCGCAATGCCAATCTGGGCATGAAGTATCCCATCTTTCACGGTCGCGGTAAATTGATAAGCCGAAGCTGGCAAGGCTGGCGCCTTATCTTCACAGGCAGCCTTCGCAATCCAGAATCCATCGAAGCGCCGCCCGTCCGCTGTCGGCGAGGGCGCGGAAGGCGAGGTAAGTGCCGCCATCCTGGCCTTGGCGAGTGCTGCGAACGAGCAGTTGGGAAAGCGGGCG
The DNA here is from genome assembly GCA_030043175.1 of Xanthobacteraceae bacterium. The sequence goes on from JASHYD010000377.1 coordinate 5,831, forward strand.
ATGTGATCCTCGAATGCCGCGACGGTTCCAATTGCTTCGGCACTCTTCCAGTGATCGGCGGCGGCGGCGCAGGGATCGGAGATTGGAGGTTGGGGGTTCACATTAACGACTATCGGCCCGTTGAGATAAAATTCTCCGATCAGCGAAATGGATAGTTCAGGAACCTGGATACGCCCAGTCGTCTGCGCCACATCGGTAGCGATGCGGCGGAACATTGTGCCGACCTCCTCGGGTTCCTCGATATGCTTCAGAAAAGCTGCCGTATAAGGGCTGTTCCGGCCCGGGCCGTCATCCGCCGTGCTGCCGGCCTGGGTCGAGTATGCGATGATCATTCCTTGCGGACTGTCGATTCGAGCAAGACCCCGTTGAATGGGCACTCCCCGCTGTCGGCCGGTCGCACGTTGCATCTGCTCCATCATCGGATTGTTGCGGCAAGCATCGAGTACGAGGATGCGCAGCGACTTCGCCGACTGCAGATCGGCGACAATGTCATCGACCCTGATCATCCGCCGAAGGTCCGCCTCATCCTCCAATTTGACGTCGATCGGAATCAGATAGTTGGCCCCTGCAAACTGGACCGCGTGTCCGCTGTAATAGAAAATCGCAACGTCCGCGCTACGGGCAGCGCGGGCAAATTCGATCGTAGCCGCGTCCATGCCGGCCTTATCAAGATCGACGCCCAGAATCGTGTCAAACCCCGAGTGTCGCAACGACGCAGCAACGTCTTGAGCATCATTGCGTGGATTGGGCAAAAGCGGCGCGCTCTGATAGGCGCCGTTACCGATGACGAGAGCTACCCGTTTGTCGGCAAAAGCCGGTGACGCAAAGATGCCCAGGCACCAGCAGGCAAGAAAAACGAGGAATATGCATCGAAGCATGAACGCCTCCGGAAAATCGCCCCAGCAGCCTACCACACTGTCGCGTTCCTGGCCTCGTCGTTGCTACGAGGCGGAAAACGGGCCAATGCGACTGTTGCCACATCCTGGGATCATGGTGCGGCATTCGCTATAGTTTGGAAAATCGCAACAGCCTGTTCCGACAACGGCAGCCGAGTTTGAGAATGTGATCGAGTCTCGAAAAGTGTACCCACGCAGACTAGAAATAATAACGCTCGGCGTCTGAATAGAGATCAGGCGCGACGTCCGGCGACCGCACCTGCTCTACGCGCGCTCACACCCTTTCCCCCTGAGCCTCCGCTTTAAGGCGCTCAAGGGAGGGCACTTCAGACATGCCGATTAAAGAAATTCCCAATGTCTGAGCTTGACTTTGGCCAATTTTGACTGGGCTCACCAGTCCCGCGAGACTCTGAACATCGGATCGTTTTCCACGATCTCGTGAGCGCTTTTCAACATCAGCTTCATGCGTCCCATGTTGCCGAAGGTCGTCCAGCGACCTTTGACGTTCGACCAGTAGAACAGTTCGAAGCGATCG
>JASHYD010000378.1 GCA_030043175.1 Xanthobacteraceae bacterium
CAAAGCCGCGTGCCTTGGCTCACCGGCGTGTGCGGTCAGTTTCCGCAACGTCGCGGCCGCGAAAGCGAGATCGGGACGCTTTAGGAGCGCACGACATTAACGGCTGCATTTGCGCGGGTGCGATCGCGCAGAATGACTTGGCGACTGACTTGGCGACTGATTTGCGAGTGACTTGGTCAAATGACTTGGTCAAGTGACTTGGTCAAGTGACTTGGTCGAATGACTTGGTCAAATGACTTGGTCAAGTGACTTGGTCAAGTGACTTGGTCAAGTGACTTGGCGACTGACTTGGCGACTGACTTGGCGACTGATTTGCGAGTGACTTGGTCAAGTGACTTGGTCAAGTGACTTGGTCGAATCACTTATTCGAATGACTTGGTCGAATCACTTGGCGAAATATGAAAACCCTGCAAGGTTACGTGGCCGGCAACGTGGACGCTTCTGCCACTTGCCGAAGCGCAGGATTTAATTCCGCCAAGGCAAACCTAGACGACGGACCCTGATGCCAACCCCGCATGCGATGTCCTTCCTTGCTGCTGGCCTCGCGGCATTTATTTGCCGGTGCACGATCTTCGCTGTGCCGATACTGCTTGCCCTTGCTACGCCCGGGCTTGCAGAAAAGGGCAAGCTGCGCGAGCGTCTGACGCCTGACGTCATGGCGGTGGTCTATCCGGGCGCCGAGCGGCTGGGGCCGGAAGAGGGTTCGCCGCCGGCGATCGCGGTTTACAAGGACAACAAGGCCATCGCCTATATCTTCTCGACCCTCGATATCATCGCGGCGCCCGGCTATTCGACGACGCCGTTCGACGTCATTGCTGGCGTCGACCTTTCCGGTCGCATCACCGGCGCCAAGGTGGTGTTCCACCGCGAGCCATACATCTACAACGACCCCGTTCGCCAGCCGCTGCTCGACACATTCTTGGCCCGCGAGTCCGGCATGCTGCTGCGCGGCGGCGCCGTCAAGCTGCAGCCCGATTTCGTCCATGGCGCGACCATCAGCGCGCGCGCCATGCGCGCAGCAATCGTCGATACGGCACGCCTCGTTCTGCGCGCGCGCGTCGCACAACCTGCCGTGACAGCGCCGACCCTCGACACAGAGAGCTTCGCGCTGATGTCTTGGAACGAGCTTGTGGCGGAGGGTGCGGTCGCGCGGCTGCGGGTGACGTCGGGCGAGGTCGCAGCGGCGCTTGCGAAGGCCGGCGCGGCCGGAGCCACACTCGATGTGCCGCTCGGCAAACCGGACGAACTCTACATCGAGGTGATGGCGGGCCTGATGACGCCGCCGGCGATCGGCGGTAACCTGATCGGCCTGCGCAACTTCGATGAATACCGGCAACGCCTCGTCAACGGTGCGCAGGCGATCTTCGTTGCCTCGAACGGGCCGTACGATTTCCTCGGCACCAAGCACTATCGAGAATCGGAGGGGAGGCGCTTCGATCGATTGCGCGTTGTGCAGGATGGTCAGACCATTTCCTTCGTGCACGACAATTATCAGCGTCTTGGCACCGGCGCGGCCGAAGGCATTCGGGCGCAGCAGAATGCCGGGCTGTTTGCGCTGCCGGCCAATGCGCCCTTCGATCCTGTCAGACCATGGCGTCTCGAGCTTCTGGTCAACGGCACGGTGGACACGAAGCCAGTCTCCGTTGCGTTCGGGCTCGACTACAGACTCCCTGCCGCGCACATCCTGATGCCGGATGCGCCGGCGATCGCGGTCTGGGTCGAGGCGTGGCACGATGCCCGCGTCAATGTCGCCATCCTGGGTGTGATGCTCACGATCCTAACATTGATCTTCGTGTTCCAGGCTCAGATTTCGCGGTCGCGGCTCGCCCACCGATTGGTGCGCAATGGCTTCCTCCTTGTGACGTTGGTATGGCTCGGCTGGGTAGCGAGCGTCCAGCTCTCTATTGTCAATGTCATCAACTATGTGCAGGCGCCGTTCCGCCGTTTCGACATCGGTTTCTACCTCGCCGAGCCGCTGATGGTGATCATCGCGGCCTACACGCTGGTTTCGGTCGTTGTGATCGGGCGAGGCGTGTTCTGCGGTTGGCTTTGCCCGTTCGGGGCGTTGCAGGAGCTGCTGGCGCAGGTAGCCCACGCGCTGCGCGTGCCGCAGTGGACCCCATCTGAGGCACTTGAGAAGCGTCTGTGGCTGGGCAAGTACGTCGCAGCCGTCACGGTCCTCGTCCTGGTACTGGCCGGGATCGATACCTCCGGCGCCACCACCGAGATCGAGCCGTTCAAGACAGCGATCACGTCGAAGTTTACCCGCGCCTGGCCGTACCTCGCCTATGCGGGTGGGCTGTTGGCGATCGGCTTGTTTTCGGAACGCGCCTATTGCCGTTTTCTGTGTCCGCTCGGCGGTGTCCTGGCGATCCTTGACCGGCTTCACCTCGTCAACCTGCTCAAGCGGCGCCCCGAATGCGGCAATCCGTGCCGCTTGTGCGAGCGCTCGTGCCCGGTGCGGGCGATCGAGAAATCTGGCAAGATCGTCATGGCGGAATGCTTCCAGTGCCTGGACTGCCAGGTCGAATATTACGACGACAAACGCTGCCCACCGCTGGCCCAGGCGAAACGCCGCTCTGAGGCGCTGTCTGCGAGCGCGGCGGTGCCGGGGCGATGAAGGCCGGTCCGCGCCTTTGCTGCATCGGGACCAAGTGACTCAGATGCTTTATGGGCAGCGCGCGAAAACCGAGGACGGTCAGGCGGCCATATCCAGGAACGACTTTAGGGCTACGGCGACGAGCTGATCGCCGCCAGGAGTCGTGCCGCCGAAGCGCTCTTGATGATGACTGTCGCAAAGTCGCTCCGATGAACGGCGTTCACCGAGAGGCTCTGCTCAACGTAGGTGCGGTATATGGACCACACACGCGCTGACATACCATGCGCTCTAAGACTGCAAGGTGCGCGCCGGACATAGCCGGGATTTCCAGCCGCAACCAGCAGACGCTCGGCGTTCCAATTGCGCGCCCTTCCGCAATCGCGCGCGATCGGTGTATCCTTTTGATGAGCCGTCCCTGGCTCCTGACCCCTTGCGGGTAGGGCGGATCAGCAAAGCGTCATCTGCCGGCTCCCGGATTGCGCTTTGCTAATCCGAACCGCTTGCAAGAGGCGGGTGGGGTGCGGGCGATAACCAGTTCCAACAAAGGGGGAACCCATGCTTTCGCGAATTTCATTGTGCGTCACCGCGATGACGGGCGCGCTGATATTCTTAATCGCCGCTGCCGCGGCGCATGACGAAAGCAAATATCCAGATTGGAGCGGCCAGTGGCGACGGGCGCCCGGAACCGGCATCATCTGGGATGAGAGCAAGCCGCCCGGATTGGCGCAGCAGCCGCCGCTGACCCCCGAATATCAGGCTATCTGGGAAGCCAGCCTCGCCGATCAGGCCGCCGGCGGGCAGGGTGGGGACACCAGGGTCACCTGCGTAAGCAATGGCATGCCGCGGATGGCCACGATCGTGCGGCCGCTGGCGTTCTTTATCCAGCCGGATATCACTCTCGTTGTCTATGACAACAACATTCCGCGCTGGATCTATACCGACGGCCGTGAGATGCCCAAAGACGCCGAGCCCAGTTACGCCGGCTATTCGACCGGCAAATGGCTCGATGCCGACGGCGACGGCAGGTTCGATACACTCGAGGTCGAAACGAAAAACTTCAAAGGTCCGCGCATCTACGACGACAGCGGTATTCCGCTCCACCGCGACAATCAGTCGGTCATCAAGGAACGATTGTCCCTCGACAGGTCGAACCGCAACATTCTTCTCAACGAGATCACCACCTATGACCACGCGCTGACGCGGCCCTGGATGGTGACGAAGCGCTATTACCGTATACCCGGCAAGGTCGAGTTCCATGAAGATCTGTGCTCGGAAAACAACGTGCATGTCTACATCGGCAAGGAAGGCTATTTCGTCAGCGGTGACGGCTATCTCATGCCGACCAAGAAAGACCAGCCGCCGCCCGATCTGCGCTATTTCAAACAGACGCAGAAGCAGTAACGGGCTCCCAGCCGGCGGAAGGCGATGCCTGCAACACCGATCCTCCCTGGCGCTCCCCTGCGAGCCGGGAAGAGACTATGATCTCGCTGCAAGCAGGCGACACGGGAAGGCAACCGGTGAACATGGAAAACGCGATGGACCAGCGCAACTTCACGGGCGATTACGATACCCTGCTTGACATGGTCAAAACCCGCGTCAGCGTCCGCAACCTCAAACCCGATCCTATCCCTGACGACTACGTCACCAAAATCCTTGAGATCGGGCGGTGGGCGATGTCGGGCGCCAACGGCCAGCCATGGGAGTTCGTCGTCGTCAAGGACCCTGCGATCAAAAAGGAGCTGTTTCGCGTCTACGCGGAGGAGAACAACGACTTCATCTACTGGATGGAGCAGCAGCGCGACTTCAAGCTTCGCCACCCCTCCTTCCAGATGACCCACGACGAGGCCCTGCAAAAGCAGCGCACCAGCGTTGGCTGGTCGATTGCGCCGGTGCTGATCGTCATCCTAGGGGACGGGCGTCGCCAATGGGCGACGGTTCAAGGTGCCCACACCTTCGGGCGCGATCAGTCGCATCTCACCGATGGGCTCGCCAACACTGCGATGATGATGCACCTGGCAGCCGGCGCGCTCGGGCTCGGCAGCCAGCACGTCACCATCCACATCCAGGAGCCGTTCAAGCGCGTGCTTGGGGTGCCGGACCTGCTCACATTCTCGCTGATCATGCCGATTGGTTACCCGGCGGTGCCGCCAAAGGAGGGCGTCCGCCGGCCGCTCGCCGACTTGGTGCATGACGAGAAGTTCGACATGTCGAAATACATGAGCAATGAGCAGGTCCTGAAATATCTTTACGCACTGCGCGAGAAGACCGTGCCGGTCTACAGCCATTCCTATACGGGCCGCCCGCCGGTCCCGGAAGGAGGAGGGAAAGGTTGATGCTCAGCTTCATCGCACGGGCCACCGCCCTGCTCCTCAGCTTTGCCACCCCATCCCTCGCCCTCGACACCGTTCGCCTCGGCAAGGCGGTGCCCAATTCCTTTGCCTTCGGAGCGGCCGAGGTCGGGATCGACGCCAAGATCTTCGCCGGCGACGGCCTCGACGTCACAGTGTCGAGCTTCCGTGGCGACGCGCAGTTGCAGCAGGCGCTCGCCGCCGGCAGCGTCGATGTCGGCCTCGGCTCCGGACCGGGGCTTGGTTTCCGCATCAAGGGTGCCCCGATGATCGGAGTCGCGGCGATGTACGGCCCGCCGCGAAATCTCGCGCTCCTGGTGGCGGCAAAGTCGCCCATCAAGAGCGTCGCTGACCTCAAAGGCAAGCGCATCGGCGTCACGACCGCCGGATCGCTCACCGAATGGCTGGTGCGCGAACTTTCCCGTCAACAGGGGTGGGGGTCGGACGGCATCATAGCAACGCCGCTCGGCCAAATGCAGGCGCGGCTTGCGGCGATGGACCGCGGCGAGCTGGATGGCGTCGTGCTCGAAGCCGCCAATGGCTACGACCTTGAGGAAGCCGGCCGCACCCGCAACTTGATTTTGTTCGGCGACATCGTCAAACACTTCTATACGCATGTGATCTTCGCCACCGACGAAATGGTGGACAAGCGGCCCGAATTGCTGCGGCGCTTTTTGCGAGGCTGGTTCAAGACGATCGCTTTCATGAAGGCAAACCGCGACTTCACGGTCAAATCTGAAGCGCGCACCATCGATGTGCGGCAAAGCGTGGTGGAGAAGATCTACAGTGCCCAGATGGATGGCTTCTCTCTCGACGGCGCGTGGGACCCGGAGGCGATCGATGTGATCCGCTCCTCGCTCAAGGAGCTGGGCATCCTTCCGGCAATTCCCGACGCCAAGGCGCTCTATACCGACAGATTTGTGCCGGTGCGGTTTTGATGGTTCCCGGGTGTGCCGTGACGACGGTTCGATCTTTCCAGCAGTGCAGGGGGGCCCGTGCGCGGGTACGGCCACGCTCGGCGCAATTCGCTGCGCCCACCCCCCGAGCGACTCTGCCGGATCACGATCGTCTCTAGCAGATCGCTCGCCGTACCCCATGAGCATCGTCGGCATCGACATTGGCGGCACCTTCACGGACCTCGTCGGTTACCAGGACGGTGCCGTCGTCACCGCCAAGACGCTGACGGTTGCGGCCGACCCAACCGTCGGCGCCGCGACCGCGCTACGCCTTGCCGGATGCGATGTGCCAGGTATTGGCGAGCTGCTGCACGGCTCAACCATCGCGATCAATACCGTGCTGGAGCGCAGCGGCGCTGTGACTGCACTCCTCACCACCGAAGGTTTTCGCGACGTCTACGCGCTCGGGCGCGGCAATCGTCCGGACGCCTTCAATCTGGACTTCCATCGGCCGCGCCCGCTGGTGCCGCGCGATCTCATTTTCGAGATCAGCGAGCGGATGAATGCGGCGGGCGAGGTGCTCTGCGCGATCGATCCTGAGGCGGTCGCAGCGTTGGGGCGCCGTCTTGAGGGGTTCGGCATCGAGGCGGTGGCCATCTGCTTTCTGCATTCTTATGCCAACCCGGCGCATGAGAGCGCGGCCAGCGAGGCGCTGCGCCGCCTCTGTCCGAACATTTTCGTCACCACGAGCCACGAGATCCTGCGCGAGTTTCGCGAATACGAGCGCACGTCGACGACGGCGCTCAATGCGTATGTCGGCCCGCGCGTCAGCCGGTACCTGGAGCGCTTCGAGAAGTTCGCGTGCGCGGCGAAATTCTCCGGTCAGATCGCCATCATGCGCTCCAACGGCGGCACAATGTCGATCACTGAGGCGCGGCGACAGCCGGTCGCCATGATGGAATCGGGGCCGGTGGCCGGCATGATCGGCGCCGCGCATCTGGCACGTCTCCTCGGTATCAGGCAGGCCATCGGCTTCGACATGGGCGGCACCACGGCCAAAACCGCGCTCATCAACGACGGTGTGCTGCCGATCGAGGACGGCTATGTGATCGGCGATGCCTTCACCGGCCAGCCCATGCAGCTCCCGGTAGTCGACATCGTCGAGGTCGGCGCCGGCGGCGGCTCGATCGCCTGGGTCGACGACAGCGGCGGCCTCCACGTGGGTCCAGTCTCGGCGGGTGCCGATCCGGGACCCGTTTCGTACGGGCGCGGCGGCGAACGGCCGACCGTGACCGACGCCGATCTCATGCTGGGACGCCTCAACCGCAATCGCTTTCTCGGCGGCAGCATGACGCTCGACGGCGTCGGCGCCGAGATGGCGTTGGCGAAACTCGGCCGTGGGGTCGGGCTTGATGCGATGACCGCCGCGCTCGGCATAGCGACGATCGCGGACGGCGCCATGTCTCTTGCCGTGCGGGCGGTGTCGGTCAACCGCGGCGTCGATCCGCGCGACACGGCTTTGATCGCGTTCGGCGGCGCTGGGCCGCTCCATGCAGTCGCGATCGCGCGCGAAATCTCCATACCGCAGGTCGTCGTTGCGAAGCTGCCCGGCAATTTTTCCGCTCTCGGGATGTTGATGGCGCAGTGGCGGCAGGATTTCGTGCGCACGCTGATCGGCGAGCTTGATCGCCTTGAGCCGGCACCGGCGGCGCAGGCCTTCGCGGATCTGCGCGAAGCGGGTCTGGCGGCGCTCGCGCGCGATGGCCTGTCGGGCGGAACGTTCAATTTCGCCGCCGATCTGCGCTATCGCGGGCAGGAGCACACCATCGCAGTCGCGGTCGCGAGCCCCGACGATGTGGTCGGAGCCGCGGCTGCGACCCGGCAGCGCTTCAATGCGCAGCATGATCGCCGCTACGGCCACGCAGCGCCCGACCAGTCGATTGAGATCGTCAATCTGCGGCTCGTCGTGACGCTCGCACGCATCGACGATGCGATTTCCGGCTGGCTCAGCACGCCTTGGGAGGCTGGGCCGGCTGCACCGGCGGAGCGCCGCGCGGTCGTGTATGGCGATCCGGCCCATCCGGTGGAGGCGCTCATTTTGTGGCGTCCGGGGCTTAGGGCCGGCACCGAGATCAAGGGCCCCGCGGTGATCGAAGAACCGAACTCGACAACGTTCGTGCCGCCCGGGGATCATGCAGTGATCGACCCGTGGGGAAACATCGTGATCAGCCTAAGCGAGCGAGGATAATGCGATTTAACGCGCAAAGCGTCAATTCTGCGCCTTCCGGGCGGGGCAGCATGTGTGCCGCTGCGCGGCGTGCTTGCCAGAAGGGCGTTGACGTTCGTGTTCGGAGAGCTTTGCAGTGGGATGGGGGGTGGGGGTCTTTGCGCAAGCACAGGCTCGCCACCGCGAGCCTGTGGAGAGCCCCCCTCACCGGGAATTTGCGCGACGACCGCGCCGATAGAGGCCTTTGCCCGCACGCCGGGAGAGGCCGTTCCCAGGTTCGATCGCCCTTCGCGGGAGGGCGGAACACGCCTCATGGCAGCGCCCCATGGCGATGAACCCCATCACGGTCGAGGTGGTGCGCAACGCCATCAACGCCTATGCGGATGAGATGGCGACGGCGCTGTGCAAGTCGGCCTACAATATGATGATCTACGAGGTGCGGGACTTCTGCTGCGGGCTCATCGACGTGAAGGGCCGCATGATCTCGCAGAATCAGGGCGGGCTGCCGATCTTCCTCGCCGATCTTGGCATGGCCGTGAAGGATGGCATCGACCGCTACGGCCTTGGCGGCTTTGCGCCGGGCGACGTCATCATCATGAACCACGGGCTCGTTTGCGGGCAGCATCTCAACAACGTGGTGATCTACGCGCCGTGCTTTCACCAGGACAGGGTAGTGGCGTTTGCCGCGAGCCGTGCCCATTGGGTGGACATCGGCGGCAGCCGAGTCGGCTTCGGCTCGGTGGAAACGACGGAGATCTACCAGGAAGGCCTGCAGTTCCGCTCGCTCAAGATCTACGAGGCGGGCAAGCGCAACGAGACACTGTGGCAGATTATCCATGACAATGTGCGGTTTGCCGATGCGGCGTTGGGTGACCTGCGGGCCCAGATCGCGGCCTGCCAGCTTGGCAATCGCCGGTACGGCGAGTTGCTTGCGCGGTACGGCAGCGACGCGGTCACGACCGCGATTGCGGCGATCTGGGACAATACCGAGCGCGAGGCGCGGGCGTTCGTCGCGAAAGTGCCGGACGGCGTCTACGAGGCCGAAAGCTTCCTCGACAACGATGGCCGCACCCTGAACGTGAAGCTGCGCATCAAGGTGCGAGTCATCGTCGATGGCTCTCGCATGGTGGTGGACTTCTCCGACCTCAATGATCAGGTGCCGGGGCCGACGAATTCCGGCTACTCCGGAGGCCTTGCGGCGGCCCGCGTCGCCTTCAAGTGCCTCACCCTGCCGCATGCGCCGGTCAACGAGGGCTGCTTCCGGCCGCTCGAAATTATTCTGCCGGAAGGCAAGCTTCTCAACGCTAGGCCGCCTGCGGCGCTGGGGTTGTGGAGCATTCCGCTGCCGACCGTGATCGACACCATCCTCAAGGCGCTGGCGCCGGCCTTGCCGGACCGCATCCCGGCCGCCCATAAGGGCGATATGGGAGGCTGCTCATTTTCCGGCTTCTGGCCGGACGGCCGCCGCTTTCTGCTGATGAACATCTTCGGCGGCGGTTGGGGTGGGCGACCGCGCGAGGACGGTGAATCCGCGTCGGTGTCGATTTGCCAGGGCGACGTGCGCAATGCGCCCGTGGAGCTGCAGGAAATGCAATACCCGTTCCTCATCGAGCGGTTTGCGCTGCGCCCGGATTCCGGCGGCGCCGGGCGCCATCGCGGCGGCCTTGGGGTCGAGTTGACCTATCGGGCGCTCGGCAAGGCTCTCACCAACGTGAACTGCGAGCGCACCAAGGATCCGCCCTGGGGCCTCAACGGCGGCAGGCCGGGCGCCGTCAACGAAGCCGTCCTGGTGCGCCGCGACGGCAGCGAACAAAAGCTACTCAAGGCGACGAGCGTACCGATGGAGCAGGGCGACCGCCTGATCTTCCGCACCGCCGGGGGCGGCGGCTGGGGTCATCCGCATCAGCGTGAAGAAAGCCAGATCGCCGACGACGTCGCCAAGGGATATGTGTCGGTCGGCGCGGCGCAGCGCGAGTACGGGTACGATGGCCGGTAATACCCCCCTTGCTGTTGCCCGCCGCGACCGGCTGCTCGCCGCGATGGCAGCGGCCGGCATCGACGAGATGGTGGTGTACGGCAATGCCTGGCAAGGCGATTACCTCCGCTACGTGTCGGATTTCGGCATTCTCGAGGGCCACGGCATCGCAGTGATAGCGGCGGACGGCGCAATTGACCTTTTCCTCGACAGTGTCACGGACGCAGAACGCGCCGAGGCGGAAGCGGCGGTTGTCGCGGTGCGGCCTTGCGGTGACATCGCCCGCGCCGTGGGAGCACGGCTCGAGCGGGCCGCCAATCGCCGACTCGCCGCGGCACCACGTCGGTTTGTTCCGGCTTGGCTTGCCACCGCCGCGCGCAGCTTCACGATCGAGGACGGCACCGCGTTGCTCGACCGGCTGCTGATGCACAAGCTACCAGCCGAAATCGATGCGATCAGGTGCGCCGCGAAGATCGCCGACGACGCTTATGGGGAATTCATCAAGTCCGTGGCGCCCGGCCGCCGGCAGTACGAGATCGTCGCCGACCTCGAAGCCTACCTGCGGCGGCGCGGTTGCCCGGACAACTTCATGATCATCGGTTCCGGCGGCAAGGACGTGTTTGGCATGGCGCCACCGTCGGAGCGGCGCATTGCGGCTGGCGATCTTGTCACCACCGAGCTGACGCCCGCAGTCGCGGGGTATTACGTCCAGATTTGCCGGACGCTCGTGGCGGGCAGGGCGACCGCCGCCCAGCTCGACGCGTTTGCGATCTACCGTGAAGCCCTCGAAGCCGGCATCGCAGCAGTGAAACCGGGTGCGAGCGCGGGCGACGTGGCGCGTGCTGAGAACGCCGTATTCCGCAAGTTCGGCCTTGGCGACTATGTGACCAGCAGATACACGCGGGTGCGCGGCCACGGCCTCGGGCTGTTCTGCGATTCCAAACCCCACATCCTGGAGGAGGTTGCCACACCGCTGGAACCCGGCATGACGCTGATCGTCCATCCCAACACCTATCATCCGGACGTCGGGTACCTGGTCCTCGGCGATGCCGTGGTGGTGACGGAAACGGGCGTGGAGGTTGTGTGTGGCACGCCGCGCGAGCTTTTCGAGGTGCCGGGATGATGCAGGCGATCATTGGGTTGTGCCTTTGTCCCCCGCAAGCGGGGGACAAAGAAGACAGGACGCGACAATCGCCATGCGCCGCGGCCTGATTGCTCGCTCGAAGACCGAGTTGCCGGACGCCGTGTTCGAGGCACGGCTTGAACGGCTGCGCGCGGCCATGCAGGCGCTCGATGCGCTCTTGATCTATACCAACAACACCCGGCCGGCAGCGGTCTCCTGGCTCACCGGATTCATCCCCTACTGGTCGGAAGCCATGCTGGTCGTGCCGCGCGACGGGCTGCCCCTTCTCGTCGTCGCTCTCACGTTTCGTGTCAAACCATGGATCGAGCGAACCAGTCGGGTCGCCGACGTGATCCACGCGCCGCGCATCGGCATCGAGACCGCACGCCTGATCGCCGGCGGTAAGGCGGATGCGGCCGTCGGTGTAGCCGATTTCGATCACCTGCCGGTCGGCATCGCCGATGATCTCCGTGACGCCGCACCACGGTTCGCATTGTCGGACGCCAGCGATTTGTTCGCGAGGGTGCGTGCACCGGCGGACCCTGCGGAGATCATGCTGACCGCGCGGGCCTCCTCGATAGCCGCCACCGCCCTGTCGCGCATCGACCCGCGCGACAGGGCCGGTGAGATCGTGGCCGCGGTGGAGCGGGACGCGCGCCGCAACGGCGCCGAGGAGGTCTATGTGGCGCTGGCGCCCGACCTCGCGCGCGACCGGCGCCTCCTGCGAATAGAGGGCGAGCCTCCAATCGGTCCGCGTTTTTCGGTGCGCGCCAGCGTTGCCTATAAGGGAAGCTGGGTGCGCCGTGTCGTGACGGTGGACCGCGATGGCGCGGTGCCGGATACCGCGGAGGCGGCTTTCGCCGAGGCAGTTGCCCGTTTGCCGAGCGACAGTGTTTTGTCGCGGTTCTCTTCCTTTCTGGTGGAAGGGTGCTGGATCGCCCAACCGCTCGAAGCCCTGATGGGATCGCGGGTCGCAGCGCAGCGCCCCCCGGTCGCCGGTGCCGTAGTGTCGGTGCAGGCCCTTATCGACGTTGAAGGCCATCCGGCCATCTTCGGTGCGCCAGCGCTGATCGGCTCGTCCGGCACGTCGGCAAGCATTTTTCCTTAACGTCTTGCCGCCGTGAAGGGCGTGGATTTCCGCTACCGCGGGGCGACCTCTACCCGGCAACTTTGATATCCGGGCACTGGTCCCGCTCCCATCCCGTCTCCACCGCCTTACTTAAAGTTAGACCGAACTTTACCCGCTTGCCGCGTAAGCGATTCTAATGACTCGATTATCCAACCGAGCACTGACTACAATTCTCGGGAGCGGTTTCCGAGTATGGGACGTGGGTGTTTAAGTGTGGATTTGTCTCCGTTGATTCGGAGAGAATTCGGGTTAGAGCACACCCAGTCGTTTCGGGCTGGTTGCGGGAATGCAAACCGGGCGCGCTTGGGAACTGTACCGTCGTGCACGGACTTCGCCGTTCCCGTGCCTTCGCGAGTTGTTCGCGCTCACCTCTGCGACGGAGATCTCTGCGTAAAGCCGCACGAGACCGCGCGACATCACGTGGAGGAAATGCCGACGCCGGTTGGCGATTTCCGCGCCTGCGCGCTTGCGCGAACCTTCTGGGCGCGCCGTTGAAACACTGCAAGTTGCTTGTCCTGTTGCCGGCAGAATTTTGGCGCTGCGATCTTTAACTCCGTTGGAGGCTGTTCAGGCCGAGAGCGCTGCCGGGGCAGGGCGTGTTGCGCTGTTCGGGCCGCGGACTTCAACCTGGATGTTGACGTACCAACGCCCGCGGGCGTTGGAGAACTCCGAGGATTTCGGCTTGCCGTATCGGGCGGGAAAGCCACAGATCGTAACTGGGGCCGAGGACGCTCAATTATCGCCTTCGAGTTTCGCGGGCCTGTTGACATTGGAGAAGGGCGCATGCCTAGGGCGACCCTCGTGGTCGCCCGGTTGCCCCGATGCAAGCAGTGGGGCGACCACAAGGGCCGTCCCTTGGATGTTTTCGCACTACGGAGCGGCCGGTCCCTATCTCTTCTTTGCGGAGTGGGCGGCGATTCGCTGCGCCAACAGCACCAATGCGGCTCGTGCGGCCGCATCGTCAATCGCAAAGAAAGCCTTCAGCAAATCAAGGCCGTCGCGCGTGATCGCGTCCGGCTGAAATGGCATTGCTTCAACCGCAGGCGCCCCTCCGGCCGCATTCGCGCCTCCGGCGTTTCCGCGGACAGATTGCAACTGAACGACATTACATACATTGCCACTCTCGAGGGGCGGCTCCTCCTCGATCTCGCGAGAAGACATCACGCCTTACCTATGTCGAAAAATTACAGGGAACAGAACCGATCAATCTATACGAGAGCGTCCTATGTCGCGGTTCGCGTGTCAAGTGTCGTTTCAGGCTCTGCTTTGTGGAGCAGTTTAGGTGAGTTCAAGGCAGACCGGTGATTTAGAAAGGCGGCCGCTTGAACCATTTGAGACCAGCCCGGCACTAAGCCACGTTGGCTTACTTGAGGACCCACACATGTCATGGAATGGGGACCTGCGTATCATGGCGGAGGGGCGACTTCTCGGTCTCAATTCTGGGGACTGGATGATGCTCGTGGGCGGCTTCGCATTGGTCGCCCTGGTCGTTCTATTACTTTGATAATTTCATAAATGTGATCCAGCTCACATCGCGGTGCGCCTAACGCCGTTAAGGTTGACTAGCTCTCCATTACGAGAGCACGGCCCCGGTCTCCCGTCCCCAATTGCCGCGGGAGGCTGGGGCCACTTAAGTCGGCCCGCAACGATCAGGCGCCTTCACTGACCACCGCGCCGCCGGGTGCTTGAGCAGTCTCAGGCACCCCAAGCTGATCGCGAAGGACGGGCCAACCCTCGATTTTGGTCAAGAAGATTTTCAAGATTCGCCCGTTGTGCAGCCGTTCGCCTACGCCCGCCTCTCTCGACAATGCCCGCGAACGCTTCACCACCAGGGCTTTGACCACAACGGCTTGCGGTGTGACCCAAACTCGCCATGTTGCACGTTCGAACCAATATGCATCACGTGGGCCGCAGCCATTGACTCTGCACGGGAGCCGGCCATTGTGCTTGCTGGAACGATCCGACGCCATGGTGGCATATGGAACACCGTCGGTTCTTGGCTCACCCCGAGGCGCATCGTCCTTTCGTCGGCGGTGATCTCTTTGCGCGCATCGGTGGCTCTGCCGCAGTCGGAGTCCTCGTCGATGGGCTCTACGAGCGCATCGCGAACGATGCTGCGCTTCGTCCCCTCTTTAGCCGGGATCTAACGCGCGAGCGGGAGGCGCTCAAGCGGTTCTTCAGCGAGTGGCTTGGCGGCGCGAGCCACTACAGCAGCACGGCGCAGCTGGCACTGAAGCATCGCCACGATCTCCTGCCGATCACGCGCCTAATCGCCAGCAGGTGGCTTGCGCATTTGCGCGACGCGCTCAACAGCGCGGTCGCCGACGTCGATGCGCGGCGCGTGATTTACGAGAAGGTCCGGGCGCTCGGGCTGGCACTTGTCAACGAAAGCGAGCCGCACACGGCACTGCGCGCGCGGTCGCACGGGACGTGTCTGCGCTACGAGCCCGCCGTCGCGTCGATTGACCTGGCGCGCCAGGGCAATGCTGTCGCGCTGCGCGAGCTGTTGGCGCGGGCGCCCGATGTCCTGGCGTCGACGCCCCACACTGCCAATCTGCTGCGGCTCGCCGTGCTCGCCGGACGCATGCCAGTCGTCGAGCTTCTGCTCGATGAGGGCGCAGACGTCAATAAGCCGTCGCCGATCGAGACCCTGATCTTGGTCACGCCGCTTTGCGCCGCGCGCTTGAAGCGCCGCAAGGACATCGAGGTGGTGCTGCTCCGCCACGGCGCGAAGGAGGACATCTTCACGCACGCCTTTCTCGGCGACCTTGGTGCCCTAAAAGAGGATCTTGCCCGCGAGCCGGCGTCCGCGCAGGCGACCGACCCCGCGGTCGATGCTCTCGAGATCACACCGGTCCATCACGCCGTCGCCGGCGGGCATGTTGAAGCGCCGCGCCTGCTACTTGCGCGCGCATTAGACGCCAAGGAGCCGCTTCGCGGAACCAAGCGCGCGTTGAGCATGGCGGTCGCGCATGAGAACGTCGCGATCGTGGCGATGCTCCTTGATCACGGCGCGGACGCGGCGACAGTCCGTGCAGGCCGTTGGGTCATGCATCCGCAGCTGGCGCCGATGCTCGCGCGCGCGCGAGCGCGCATCGACCGGTCGGGAGATTGGATCCGGATTTCATGCACCGCAAATCAAGGTCGAAAGGACGATCCCGAGTACGTCGCGGCGCTTCTGCGCCACGGCGCGCGGGTAGATGACAGGCGCGAGACCGTGCAAATGACCGATGGCGGGCGGGCGACCGCGCTGCA
This sequence comes from Xanthobacteraceae bacterium, assembly GCA_030043175.1. The sequence continues at coordinate 15,553 of JASHYD010000378.1, forward strand.
CTATGCGGCCAAAGCAGGCTTCGTGAAGACGATCGAGGTTCTGCTCAATCACGGCGCCGATCCGCAGGTCCGCGACGACAATGGACTGACCCCGCTCGATTGGCTAGCTCGCGCGTCAAAGTCCGTCGACCGCGATGCCGTTCGCGGCTTGCTGCGTCGCGCGCCAGCGGCAGGCGCGCGTCCTGCGGATTGGTGCGCCTAACGTGGGTTCATCCGGCGCGGGATTTGCCAAGCGCTTCGCGCCACCTTGCTCCTCATGAGGACACCGCAAGTCACTGCCCTTTGCCGGCTCCGCTGGCAAATCTGCGCGCTTCCTCGGCCGCCCGGAACAAAGCCTTAGCCTTGTTGAGGCATTCCTGATGCTCGCTGTCCGGATCGGAGTCCGCCACAATGCCGGCACCCGCCTGGACGTACATCTTGCCGTCCTTGATGAGGGCGGTGCGCAGCACGATGCAGCTGTCCATATCGCCGGCGGCGGAGAAATAGCCGACACAGCCGGCGTAGAGGCCGCGTTTTTCCTTCTCCAGTTCGTCGATGATCTCCATGGCGCGCACTTTCGGCGCTCCCGATACGGTGCCGGCCGGAAATCCTGCGGCGAGCGCATCGAGGGCGTCGTGGCGGGGATCGAGCTTGCCCTCCACGTTGGAGACGATATGCATCACCTGGCTGTAGCGCTCGATGAAGAACTGATCGGTGACCTTGACGGTGCCGATCGCGGCGACCCGGCCGACGTCGTTGCGGCCGAGGTCGAGCAGCATCAGGTGCTCGGCCCGCTCCTTCGGGTCGGCCAAAAGTTCATCTTCGAGCGCCTTGTCCTCGTGGGGCGTCGATCCCCGCGGCTTGGTGCCCGCGATCGGCCGGATCGTCACCGTGTCGCCGCGGGTGCGCACCAGAATCTCCGGACTCGAGCCCGCCACCGCAAATCCCGCGTAGTCGAGGTAGAACAGGAAAGGCGCCGGATTGACCCGGCGCAGCGCCCGATAGAGTGCGAAGGGTGGCAGCGTGAACGGCGCTTCGAAGCGCTGCGCGAGAACGACCTGGAAGATGTCGCCGGCGCCGATGTAGTCCTTTGCCCGCGCCACCATGGCGCGGAACTGCGCCGCGGACGTATTGGAGGCTTGTGCCGTTTTCAGTGCGGCGGGCGCTGCGCCGGCCGGCGCTGTGGGCAGAGGCCTCTCAAGCGCCTCGACCACGCTGGTCAGCCGGTCGACGGCGCGAGCCAGTGCTGCATCCGCAGCCAAGCCGTTCGGACGAACCGGCGTCACCAGCGTGAGTGTGTCGAGCACGGAATCAAAGATGATCACCACGGTGGGCCGCACCATAATGGCGTCCGGTATTCCGAGCGGGTCAGGGTTGGGCGGCGGCAGCTCCTCCATCAGGCGGACCATGTCGTAGCTGAGGTAACCAAACACGCCGGCCGCCATCGGCGGCAGGATGTCCGGCAGCACGAAACGGCTTTCGTTGATGAAGCTGCGCAGCGACTTAAGCGGCGGCTCGTCACAAGGGCGGAAGGCGTCGCGGTCTTGCCGCGTGGCCCGGTTGATCTCGGCCTTGGCACCGCGGGCGCGCCACACAATGTCGGGCTCGAGGCCGATGATTGAATAGCGCCCTCGCACCGCCCCGCCCTCGACCGATTCGAGCAGAAAGCTCAGCGGCTTATCGACGCCAGCCTTGAGAAAGGCCGAGACCGGCGTCTCGAGGTCGGCCACCAGGGTGGTCCACACGACCTGCGCGACACCGCGCCGATAGGCTGCGGCGAATACGCCGGCGGAAGGTTCGATCTGCATGAGCGGCTGGAGCGAATTGGAGGGCTTAAATCATGCGCCATCGAATCGGCCGATGGCACGGTGCACAATCATGGCCGGACTGGGTGTCACCATCCACGTCCTCGCCCTCCCTGGCCCTGACGTTGGGAGGGGCCCGCGCCACGTGACCCCACGGGGGGGCTCCGCGCCGGCACCTGAGTTCCATCAGAAGCTACCCTCGCTCGGCGCCCGGCCGACCGCCTGCGCGACCGCGCCCCGATTGATGTTGGTGCCGACGTCGTTTTCCAGGCGTGCGACGTACTCGCTCAGAACGTCGTCGCCGTAGGAGGCCTTGAGCTGATCGAGCAGCCGCGTGGTGGTCGTGGAATTTGGGTCGAAGGCCGGCACATTGACGTCGGTCACTCGGAAGATAACGCGCTCGGTCGGACTTTGGCCCTCGGCGCTGCCGACGCCGTCCTTCGCGGTGCGAAAGACCTCCGAAATGACGCGAGCCGGCAGTTGTGCACCGCCCTGTCGCTTCACGCCCGACTTGCTCTCGACCATTAAACCCTCGGCTGTCGCCAGCTCGGCGAGCGAGGTGCCGGACTTGAGTTTGCCAAGAATTTCTTCCGTCTTCGCGTTGAGGCGCTTGATGACCTCGTCTTCTCGAAAGCGCGCCGCAACCCGATCCTTGACTTCATCGAGCGTGCGCTCGCGCGACGGCATGATGTTGATCACGTCGTACCAGACGAATCCGCCGGCCGGCAGCGAAAGCGCGTCGTTCTCGTTGCCGACCTCGGTGTTAAAGGCACTATTGATCAGGTCGACGCCGGCCGGCAGGTCGGGGACGGGCTCGCCCGCTGGAGTGCGCCCGGAGCGATCGACTGCCTCGATGGTGCGCACCTTCAGATTGAGCTTCTTGCCGATTTCTTCGATCGACGCGCCTCCGCCGAGTTCCTCGTCGACTTTGTCCCTGAGCTCGTTGACCTCGGACTTGGCGCGGTCGGCCGCAATGTCGCGCTTGAGGTCGGATTCGACCTCGGCGAATGATTTTGTCGCGGCCGGCTCGATGTTGAGCACCCGTACGATCACCGTCCCGAACCGCCCGGTGACGGGGCCGCTGACGGCGCCGTCGGCAAGGTCGAACGCCGCATTGGCGACGGTCGGATCGATCATGTCGGCCTTGGTGACGGTGCCGAGATCGACCAGTCTGTCGGCGATTTCGGGCTCCTTGGCGAGATCGTCAAATGCGAGCCCTGCGGCGATACGCTCGGAGGCGCGTTTGGCATCGTCCGCGCTGGGAAACGAAATCTGCACCACGTGGCGGCGCTCCGGCGTCTGATAGAGCTTGAGTCGATCCTGGTAGATGCGTTGAGCCTCTTCCTCGCTGACTTCGATGGTGCTCGCGATGTCCTGCTGGGATGCCGTAATCAGCTCTATCTTCCGATATTCGGGAGCCCGGAATGCGACCTTGTGCTCGTCGAAGTAAGCCGCCAGCTGTTCGGGGGTCGGTGCGGGAATGTCGCCGATCTTGTTGCCGTCGAGCACTATATACTCGATGCTGCGTTCCTCGTCGCGAAAGTGGCTGAGCGCCTCGGCCGGCACCTTGGGCGAGATTAC
>JASHYD010000379.1 GCA_030043175.1 Xanthobacteraceae bacterium
GCGAAGTCTATTCGCTACGTTTGGCTGATCTTATGATCGAGGCTCAATTGAGATATTTTAAGTTATGGTATGCGGGCCGCGAAAACAATTGGGAACTGGCTGATTCCGAGGTGGAACAGATTAGAGAAAGTTTCGACAATGCTGCGAGAATATTTCCGACTATTCCTCTGGCGAGTAAACACATGATAATGCAGCCGACAAGCGAGCTCGATAGCGCTATCGAAGCTAAAGACGGCGCGAAATTTGCACAGGCGTTTGATAAGCTTACCGCAGCCTGCAATGGTTGCCATGAGGCAGCTAGACTCGGGTTCATTGTCGTCAGAGAACCGAGGATGTCACCGGTTGAAACATCGCCGTTCACTGATGAGATATTCTCACCGAGGTAATGTGGGTCGCCAGTACAGAGATGACTCTCATTCTGACAACCGTAAGTGCAGCTGCGCTATCGAGCACCAAGTTTTTGCGGATTGCGAGCGCTGGCCGATCGGTGTGCCTGCAGATATGTTGGCGGGAACGTGCAGCCAGACGGATCAGGACCGGTCTAATGGCTAGGTTGCTTCTCATCGAGGATGACATAGAGACAGCTCAGGAGATCAGAGCCGAACTCGGCGATCACGGGTTCGACGTGGACTGGGTTGCGGACGGCCTCACAGGTCTGGACAGGGCGCGCACAGGGGATGCGGACGCCATGATCATCGATCGCCTGCTGCCGGGGATGGACGGCTTGACCGTTATCGAAGCGTTGCGGTATCAAGGCGTTCGCGCGCCCGTTCTTGTCCTGAGTGCACTTGGCGCTGTTGACGATCGCGTGCGCGGCCTGCGGGCGGGTGGCGATGATTATCTCACCAAGCCCTTTGCAGTGATGGAACTGGTCGCCCGGATCGAGGCTCTGCTGCGTCGGCCGGCAGAGAACCGGGCCACGATGATACAGGTCGGTCCGCTCAAACTCGATCTCATCGAGCGAACCGCAAAGCGGGGGGATCGTGCAATCGAGCTCTTGCCGCGCGAGTTTCGACTCCTCGAATATATGATGCGGCGCAAAGGCCAGTTGGTGACACGCGCAATGCTGCTGGAGGATGTCTGGAATTACAAATTCATTCCGCAAACCAATCTCGTCGATGTTTATATAGGACGACTGCGACATAAGGTTGACTTTGGGAACGAGTTGCCGATGATTCATAGTGTACGTGGTGTGGGGTTCGTCCTTCGTGCTCCCTGATTTTATCCGCGCGGCGACGTTCCGCTCGACAGCAGCAGTTGCGGGCGTGTTTGCCGTGTACATCGCTGTCCTGTTCACAATCGTATATTGGCGGACGGACCGGTATCTGATAGCTCGATCGGACGAAGTCATCACAATGCGCGCCGTCGAGTTCGCTTCCGCGGCACCTCAGCGGCGGCTGGATGCGATTGCAGATTTCCTGAGACAGGATCCGCTAATGGTGCAATATGCCGGCCTATTTGCACCGGACGGGCATCCGGTCATCGGCAATCTGGCCAACGTGCCACCGGACTTGAAAGTTAACGGCCTTGCGCAGGAATCAGTGTTCCCGGCCGGGACCAGTGGGGACAAAAAGGTCGTTCGTGCGATTGCGCGACGATTGCCAAACGGCGATGTGGTGGTTGTTGGCCGCAATATCGACGAGTCAGCAGAAATTGCGGAAATCGTTGGCGCGACATTGGGCCTGGGGCTCATCCCGGCTTTGTGCCTGAGTATTGCCGCGGGAATATTCCTTAGCATGCGGGCGCAGAGACGCGTGGCGGAGGTCAACAAGAAAGTCCAGCGCATCGTCGCCGGCGATCTCCGTGAGCGGTTGCCGGCGCGGGCCGGCAATGATCCATTCGACAAATTGGCCGTTATCGTTAATGGCATGCTGGCGAATATTGAAACTCTGATCCACGAGATTGCCGGTGTTGGCGATGACATCGCACACGATCTGCGGACTCCGCTCACGCGCGTCAGAGTTCGCCTCGAGCGCGGTCGCGAGCGTTCCGCAACGCTGGACGAACTGAAAACAGTAGTTGATCACGCCATCGCTGGGCTCGACCAGTCACTGGCCATCATTACGGCGTTGTTGCGCATTGCCGAGATCGAGCATGTTCGCCGGCTGGACGGATTTGGCGAGGTTCCACTCGCGCCGTTGCTGCGCGAAGTGGGCGAGCTGTATGAGCCGATCGCCGAAGACAAGCGTGTCACGCTTCGGGTTGAGGCGGCCGATGATGCCGTCGTGCGCGGCGACCGTGACCTCTTGTTTGAAGCGATCGCCAATCTCGTTGATAATGCTGTGAGGTTCACACCCGGGGGCGGCCACGTCGAACTTGGCCTTCTTCATCGTCAAGGTGAAGCTGCAATCCGGGTGAAGGACACTGGTCCGGGGATTTCCGAGAGCGACAGCAAAGCGGTTACGAAGCGCTTCTACCGTTCGGATAAGAGTCGCAGCGGCGGGGGGCTAGGGCTCGGTTTGAGTCTAGTCGCCGCAATCGTCAAGCTGCACAGTTTTCGCCTGACCATCAGCTCGGGGAAGCAGTGCACCGTGGAAATAGCCTTTCCGCAAACCAGGTGATCCTTGGAATTTACGTCCTTTGCTTCGCCTAGATACTGCTGGCCTTCACGAATACCTCGGCGGCGCCGCCCATGCCGTACGCAAAAAGCCTTCTTCACCCGATGCTCCTTTGAACTGGTCTGACCGTGATGGTCTCACCTGCCAGGCCCGCTGGGACGGGTGACGTGGCGGGTTTGCTTACCCGTTGGCTTGAAGTTTCCACCGCAAGGGTTGGCGTTCATCGAAGATCGGGTCACACCAGGCGCTCCCGGCTCGGGGAGAGCAGGCATGAGGGCCATGGAAAGCCGGGCTCAGGGTTCCCCCGAAGGTCGCGATGACAAAGACCTAAACGATCCCGCATTCATCGAGGCCAACGATCAGGTGTGCACCTTGGTGGCGGAATTGAGAGCATGGCAGGCTGAAGACCGCTCCAGACTCGAGAACGAAGTTACCTTCGCCGGCGGCGATTCGCAGGACGAATGGAGCCGCGTGAGCGGGACGACATGAGCTCGTGTGCGCGCACAGGGCCTCGCACGAAGCCACGAAGGCTACGGCCGACAGAGCGGGAGCGCGCGAAACCTGACTGCGTTAACGGCGAGGGCCGTGTGCCGGGCTGACTCGGCCGCTGGGGCGGCAGCGAGGATCATTCGGGTACCAGAGGCAAAAATCAGTGCCCCGCTGGCCCATTCCCATTGCACCGCCGGGGTGCCCCCCATGCCCACCGCCACCGTAGAGATGGCTCGTTTGTGCGGGGGCGAGTTAACCTCGGGGTTGGCCTTGCGTTGCCGGGCCGCGGAAGGGGGAGCGCCATTTCCAATGCCACGGGTTACTCCGGCAAGCTTTTCCCCGTGTGAGAACCCAAACATTTGGCACACCGTTCCAGACGGCCCGAGCGGTTCGGTGTTAGCCATTCATAGCCTCAAGGGACGTTCGATCTACGGGACCTTGCGCGGCCTATCCGGGATTCGGAGCGTCGCCGATATCGCTGAAATCCGCTGCTGCGCTGAGCGCACCCGGATCGTTGGCAGCGGCGCAATGTCGTTACGGCAGGGCAACTTTCGCTGATTCGCCCCCGGTGCGCTCAATTGTTTGACAAATCCGAGCTAAACGGGATTTTGATGGAATAATGAATTGCAGCAGGCGACGGTGATCCCTCCGTGAGATTGGATTGGGAGCGAGCCGCGAAATGGTTCTTCGGACGATGCGGGTGTTACGTGATCCAATTTCCGCCTACCAAATTGCAGACAGCCTTTTTTTTTTAATGATACGGCGACCACCGAGATCTACACT
>JASHYD010000380.1 GCA_030043175.1 Xanthobacteraceae bacterium
CCCGTAGAGCCTCCCAAGCGAACCACAGTGGTGGTCGGCAAGAGGAAGCCACTCGTGTCCGAGCATTTGCTCGGCCGGGTGAATCGGTCGTGGGCAAACCCTCAATGGCCGTAAATCTCAAGCTTTGGGGCTGGGGCAGAAGCCCCCGCCGTCAGGCGTGGGAGCATGTCACGAAATCAGCCTCTAAGCGCGCGCTGTTCGTTCAAAATCCAATGCCGCTGAAGTTTCGCGCGCGCGGCGTCGGCTCAGGTCGATGAGCGGGCTCCGCAGGCTTCGGCTCCGGTTTCGATGCAGCCTGCAGATGATGGCTCGCGTCAGCAGAATGCCCGACAGCTGATGGCCGCGGCTCAGACTCGCGGGCCAGCGCGTCCAGGCGTTCCTTCGCCTCGTGCAGTGCCAGAGAGTTCGTCGGATACTTGCGGATGAATGCACGAATGGCGGCGGCATCCCTGCTGTTTTTCAACTCGTGCCAGTCCCGCGCCGCCGCCACCTTCTCTGCCTGCACCTTCTCGTCGCGCTGCAACTCGCTGATCCGTTTTTTGGCATCGCTGGCAAACGGCGCATCCGGAAACCGCGCAACGATATCGCTGATCGCGGCGACATCGTTCTTGTTCACGGCGTTCCATTCGGCCTGCGCGGCCGCCGCCTCGGCCTGTTTTTTGTACGCTTCGCGCTCCACGCCCAAGAGGCGCTCGTTTGCGTCGATCCGCGCGAGCAGCGAGGCCGGATATTGCTTGATGAAGCCCCGGATGATGGCGGGATCAGCCGAATCTTTTATCTTCTCCCAGGTCTCTTTCGCTTGATGGTCCAGATCAGCGAGGCGCTGACGCGCCTTATTTGACGCCGCCGTGTCCGGGTACCGGTTTAGGAACGTCAACAGCGCCGTCTGATCCGTGGAAGACCTGATCTTTTCCCACTCCTGCGCCGCCTCGCGCTCCACCTGCCGTCTCTTTGCCTCCGCGGCTGCGGCCTGCTGCTCACGCTCCTTCGCCTCGCGATCGAGCACATCCAGCCGCTCTTTCGCCTCGCCGGTCGCCAGCGGGGAATTGGGATAGCGCTCGATGAAGGCCTTCAGAACGGCGCGGTCGTCCGTGGATTTGATGCCGTCCCACTCCCGCCGCGCGACTTCCGCCTCTCTCTGCTGCTTTTCCAGTCTCGCATTCGCCTGACGGTCGAGATCAGCGAGGCGCTGACGCGCCTGATTTGACACCGCAGCATCCGGATACCGGTCCAGGAACGTCGACAAGGCCGTCTGATCGGTGGAAGACTTGATCTTTTCCCACTCCTGCGCCGCCTCGCGCTCCACCTGCCGTTTCTTTGCCTCCACGGCTGCGGCCTGCTGCTCGCGCTCCTTCGCCTCGCGATCCAGCACCACCAGCCGCTCCTTCGCCTCGCCGGTCGCGAGCGGAGAGTTCGGATAGCGCTCGATGAAGGCCTTCAGAACAGCACGGTCCTCCGTGGATTTGATGCCGTCCCACTCCTGCCGCGCGGCTTCCGCCTCTTTCTGCTGCCTTTCCAGCCTCTCCCGCGCTTCGCGATCGAGATCGGCAACGCGCTGACGGGCCTGATCGGAAACTGCGGCATTCGGATACCGGCTGAGGAACGCCAGCAGCGCCGACGGATCCGCGGACTGCTTGACCTTTTCCCATTCTTGCACGGCCTCGCGCTCCAGCTGCCGCATTTTCGCCACGGCGGCTTCCGCCTCTTGTTTCGCCTTCCGCTCGCGCTCCTCCTGCTCAATTGCGACGAGCCGCTGCTGCGCCTGCGCCAGCAGAGGAGAATCCCGATACCGGTTGATGAAGTCGAGGACCGCGTTGCGGTCACTGGTATACTTGATCTTCGGCCACGCCTGGGCAGCCTCGCGTTCTGCATCCAGCTTCTTGGCGGCGGCGATTTCAGCCTGCTTTTTGGCCTCCCGGTCTTTGGCCTGCTGATCAAGCTCGTTCAGACGCGCCGTGCCGGTGCCTGCCGCCAGGGTCGAAGCCGGAAAGGCCTTCATGAACTTGTGAATGGCGGCCGTGCTGTCCTTGTCGACCTTCTCCCATGCCCGCGTCACCTCGCCGTCGGCAAGAACCTGGAGGCGGTGCTCGGCATTCGTGGCCAGCGGTGAGTCAGGAAACCGTTTGATGAAGTTCCTGAGCGCTGCCTGGTCGGTGGTGTCCTTGATTTTCTCCCACACCCGCGCATCATCAGACGCGGGTGCCGGCAACTTGCTAAGGGCTTCCCGGGCGAGGTCGGCATAATATCCGGTCGGATACTGCGCGAGAAAGATCTCGAACGCCCGGCGGGTGCCCACCTTGTCAGCGCGGTCGTAATCGCCCTTGACCTCATTGAGGGCGAGCTGCCCCGGAACCAGCGAAATGTGGTCACCGCCGAGTGAGCCGTAAACAAAAGGACGCTGCCGCTTGTCCGTGGCCTTCAGCACGTCATCCCGGACGCGGCCGAAGGCAAAACGAATATCCTCGCCCGGCTCCGGGAGGTGCCTGAGGAGGGCCGTTGTGAAGGGACTGTGTGCGTCATCGCCGACCCCGTCCTCGGCCGACGTTCCCGCCTCCGCCGCATACGCGACCAGGGTCTGCGACGCGGTCACATTGACAAACCCGAGGCCTGATTTCGCCGCGCTGAGCACGGGCGCCGTGCTGCGCACTGCCAGGTGCTGCTGTTTGGCGGCCAGGAATGGGTTGTCGCGACAGGCATCGACAATGACCAGGCGCAGTTTCCTGGCTCCGTCTGAATCCACAATGCGGTCAAGATCGATGCCCTCGTCCTCGACGTCGCGGTCGCTCGCGAGCTTCGCGTCCACCGGCAGCACGTAATTGACACCGCCGATCTCGACGGCATGACCCGCGTAATACACCACCGCCACATCGGCATCAGCCGACGCGCCCTCGAAGCGCCTGATGGCGCGCTTGAATTCCAGATTTCCGACATCGGTCACCAGGTCAACCTGGTCAAACCCCATGTCCTTAAACATCTTGGCGATCGCCGGCGCGTCGTTCTTGGGATTGAGAAGCTGCTCGACGTTCTGGTAGCTGTAGTTGCCGATGACCAGCGCCACCCGTTTATCGGCCAAGCCCCGTTCCGCCGAACCGACCAACGCCGCGCCGCCGAGCAAAATAGACGTCAGCACACTAAACCGGCGCATGGTCTCACAATGTCCTGCGGTCGATGCTGGGCAATTCTCTCGCGTGCCCCCGAATACACAGGCGAAAAATTAGCGCGGGGTCACGGTACCGGCAAGCCCTTCTGCCAGCAGCTCTCAAACGCCGCGCGGCGATCAACCGGATGACACAATTGATGTGATATTTTTGATCCCTACAGCTTTGGGAACCTGCGGCTCAGAGTATAGTCGTGGTTGATGAACTAAACAGCGAGACCGTATCCCATGACTTCGCGCTGCCCGCCGGTGCGAAGCTCTTGGAGTTCGAGATTGAATCTGTTCTGGGATACACCGGTTTCGGCATCACCTATCGGGCAACCGATACGCTGCTGCGCGAGGCCGTCGCGATAAAGGAATACCTTCCGAACGAATTTGCCGTCCGATTGCCGGAAGGGACCGTGCGCGCCAAGTCGGACGAAGAACAGGAAGAATTCAAGACGGGACTTGACGCGTTTCTAAGAGAAGCTCGCGTAATGGCGCTGTTTCGCAACGATCACATCGTTCGTGTGCGGCGCTATTTCGAGATGAACGGCACAGGCTATATTGTGCTCGACTTGGAACAGGGCCAGACTTTAAGTGATCTTGTCGAGGAGGGCCCCCTTCCGGAAGCGCAATTCCGCGATATCTTTTCTGCCATACTTGACGCGGTCGAAGTCATTCACAATCGTGCAATTTTGCACAACGACCTCAAACCGAACAACATTATGCTGCGTGATGATGGCTCGGTGGTCATCATTGATTTTGGCGCTGCCCGGGACTTCAGGGGCAGGTACATCACCACCGCTGCTTGCGGCTATTCGCCTCCGGAGCAACATGGCATTGGTGGTCAACAGGGGCCGTGGAGCGATCTTTATGCGCTCGGCGCGATCGCCTATCGCTGCATCATCGGATCGGCGCCGCCCGATTCGCCCGAGCGCCTGCGCAATGATCCGTACGTCCCGACGGTCATCGCCGCTCAGAGGACATACGACAAGTCCTTGCTTTCGGCAATCGACTGGATGCTGAAGGTTGAAAAAGCGGATCGCCCGCGGTCTGTGGCGCAAGTACGTTTAGCGATGCGGACGGGACTCATTCCACCCTCCCTGTCAGGAGATGCTTCGGGCCTGGAGCAAGCCCTAAAGCAGGTCGTGGCGGCGGAGTTCGGCGACCGCGCCAGGAAAGTCCGCACCCGTTCACTGACGGTCGCAGCGCTCCTGCTGTTTGGCACGATCGTGCTTTCGGGCTCCGGTCTGGCGGCCTTGAAGGCCGAATCTATTTCTGAAATCGCATGCGAGCGTTTCGCGATACTGTGCACCTCATGGCAGACGGCAGTGTTGAAAGCCTCGGCCTGTTTTACCGAAACGGATGTCTGCAAGGCCAGCTCCTGCACGACGGCGTTCAGGTCCAGATTCCCCGCGGACGTCCTGCCGGCGCGGCTGGCCACCTTGGAGAGCCAAGCGCAAGAGACGTGCAGTAGAGCACCGCAAGACGCATTGAACGCTGCAAAACGTTGCGCCGCACAGTTTGCGGGGATGCCGGCGGCTAGCTGCGAGGTCAGCGACTGCTATGAAGATTATCTCATTCGTTTTCCCGAGGGACGCGATGCTGGAGAAGTGAGAGAAAGCCTGCGCAAGGCAAATGCAGCGTGTCTGGAGCCGCGGATCTTCAACCAGTCCGTTGCGTGCAGCATCGCCGACCCCTGCGAGGCAGTCGCGTGCTTTGGCGCCTATCGGACGGTCTATCCGGACAGCGTGCTGCGACCACAGGCCGATAGCGTGATCACGCGCGCAGCAGGGTTATGCGCCTCGACGGCCCGGCCTACGGCGCGCGTCAATCCTGGCCGTTCGCCTTGAAGCGGGACCTGCACATGACCACCGCAGAAACCTTGAACAGCATGACCGGCAAGGTGAGATGGCCGGCGTCCCGTACGGCGATTGCGGCGGCCACATCGGTATTCTGCGCGGCAGTTCTCGCAATCGCACCCAGGCTTGCGCTCTCCCTGGACCAGCCGATCCGATTCACCGGCTTCACCGGCGGACCTTTCTCACCCGTGTCCGCTGGCCGTTCAATCCGCAGCGGCATTCTTCCCGTCGCCTGGCGGCTGACGGGCGTCCCGACCTGGATCGACGCAACCGAACAGGGTGGGGTTCTGTCGATGTCTTCGGAAACGCCTATCCGGTTGCGGCCTAACGCTGCGGCGGCTCGTCTGCAGCCCGGCATCTATCAGGCAGAGATTATGATAGTCAGTGCTTCCATTTCGACGGCTCCGGCACTCCAGGTATTGCTCGAGGTCAAGCCTCGTGATTCCAGCCGCCTGCAACCCGCTCGCCGCGATCGCTCGCTGCTCGAAAAATCCATTGAAAGCATTTCCTGCGGCGCATCTGTGAGTCGCTGGAAAGATTACGATGTCCTGTCGGGCTTCGTCGATTCCCTCGATCACCTTGTTAGCATCAAGGAGATCGCAGACTCGGTCTCGGGCACCTTGCTGGGAGACATTGCCGTGATCGGAGGCGGACCGTGCGCTATCGTCAGGTCGCTGGGGAAGATGCTGTTTGCCGCCCCCGCTCCGAGCATCGACATTGGCCCGTCCGACATCTTCCACGCGGGGGACGTCCTGAAGATCGAGATCAACGCTCCCGACAACGCCCGTTATCTGGAAGCATTTTACCTGCAGGCTGACGGGACCGTCCGGCATCTCACGGCTGATGGCGGCATGCTTCCCCCCGTTCACGAGACGTTGGTGTTCGGCGATGGGATGAACGGGCGAAGCAAATTCACGGTCAGCGGTCCTTTCGGGCAGGAAATGATCCTTGCTCTCGCATCCAACGAGCCTATCCTCGGTCCGGATGTGCCGGCAACGCAGTCCAGCAACGAGCTTCTCAACGCCCTTAACAACGCGTTTCATGGCGAGGCGGCCGTGGCGGAGGTGGATGGATCTGTTACAGCAAGAGCGAAGTTCTTATCCGCGCGAGGGAGGTGATCCAATGGTGCGAAATATATGGAGGCGAGGTCTGGTTCTAGCCGCAGCGCAGCTCGCGCTGAGCGGCGGCCCGGCGCTGTCGCAGTCTGTGCCGCCGCAGCAGGCCGACAGCTTCACCAACGACGAACTGGTGTGCGCGCTCAATCCGAAATGCGGGGCTGACCGCGTCATGATCCGACGCCGCGGTATCACCATCAGCCAGCCGGAGTTGTCGAGGCGCACGGCACCGGCACCCTATTTCAACAACATCACGTTCGATTTCGACTCGTCCCAACTGACAAACGAAGCGCAGGCAATGCTGGACCGTATCGCCGTCGCGTTGCATGACCCCAGCATCAGGACGTTGGCCTATCGGATTGAAGGCCACACCGATGCCAAGGGAAGCATTGCATATAATCAAAGCCTGTCCGAACGGCGCGCCACGGCCGCGCGCAACTACCTGATCACGATGGGCGTCAGCAAGGAAAGGCTGATCGCAGTCGGCTTCGGCAAGACGCGCCCGTTACCTAATCCGCCCGCGGCGTCACCCTTTGCACCTATCAACCGGCGGGTCCAGTTCACCTGGATCGATGCGGCGCATTGAATTCGGGCAGGTCAGGAGTTCCGAGGGCCTGCCAGATGGCGGGCCCCCCACTCAAGGGCAGCCTGCGTCCCACACGTCCCGGCTTCATCGACGGCGTCGGCGAACTTCTTAACGACCGGCACCAAAAACATCAGGCCTGCTACGGGTAGGTTGAGGCCGAGAACCTGCCCGGGGTGTGGAATGTGCTCAGCGGCCGCATCGCGCTGCAGATGGCATTTAGACTCCATCCGGGCCTACTTGATGGAGGCGGGTATTCTTGTCGTCGCCAAGATCGCGGACCGCTCCTGGAAAGATCCGGGGCTGCGCGGATAGTCGAAGATCACGACCACGCTCTGCCGGCATCCAGCTCGTCATGGCGAGCGAGGTCGAGTCGGCGCTGCGCTTCGCGAGTCGCATGCGACCGGCCGACGATTCCCATGCCCGCCTTGGGCAGGATCGGCGATGGTCATACAGTTCGCGAACATCGTCCGTAGGCTCTGGCGCAATTACGACAAGTTTCGACCCCGCAACGGGCTTTTTCCGATGCCTGTGCGTCATTAGCGGCCCGCACGTTGGATCGGCAGACGCCGCCGGCGAAAGATCGCTCATAATCAAATCAAAATCGAGGTCAAGCGACTGCGCAGCTCGTAAGAGTATACAATATACATTTCAGTGTGCAGAAAAGCCACACTTTCGGCCGCGACTTATGCATAACAGTTTTAAAGCTACACTTTCGACCGCGACTTATGCATAATAGTTTTATTGGTGTGGATAGGGGTCGAAGGTTGGGGGGGGTTATGAATTCAAAGACTGATTTCATAGTTTTGACAGTTTTCATGGTTTCGGCAGTGGCCCGCGACATTGAGCAGCAGAATTCGATTGCCATCAGTCAATCGATCCAGGCAGTACAGCAGTACTTCTGCAACTAAGGCTTCCGCTTGCGCTGGGCATTGTGACATATCCGATAAGGGTAGGGCATTGCCCCAGGTTTCACGACCCCGGCGCAGCTTGTTGGCATGAGACTGTTTTTGCGTGAGGGAGGGGGGAATGCTGGGTACAGGTGGGACTCTGCGTACACGGTTATGTTCACATCCGGGGGCCAGGCGCCACCGCGCTGGCTCAACAGGGTGGCCGATCCTGACGTCTGTAAGCGCCGTGGCGCTGATGACGGGGGCGCCCTCTGCCGCATATGCGCAATGTTTTGGCAGCCTCAACTCTATTACGTCGGCGATCGGTACGGTCAACACGGCATTTTTACCCAGCGGCTCGGCCTTTCTGTCGGCGGCGCCAAACAGTGCGCCCGATCAGCAGGGCGGCGGTGTGTGGACAAGGGCCGGTGGTGGGAAGGTTGACACGGAATCTAACACCAATTTCAACGTATCATTCAACGTTACGCAGCCAAACGGTTTCAGTTTTCCGATTACTCTGAGCGACCCCTGCCGCGCAAGCGTAAAGCAGGACTTCTCGGGTGTTGAGGCTGGTCACGACATTGCGCTTCTCAACAGCGGCAACTCAGACATGAATTGGCACTTCGGCGTACTCGCCGGGTACGTCGGGGTGAACATCAGTACTCCGCAGGAGATGAATATTCCTGGGCAAAGCGGCAGTGTCGATGCGCCGTCCGTAGGCCTCTACACTGCGTTCTCCAAGGGCAACTTTTCCGCCGATGTCCAAGCCCGCCTGTATAATCTCCAAGCCGAATCTTTAGGACAAAGGCTCGATGCGCGCGGCTATTCCGTTACGGGCAATATGGGCTATCGCTTCAATCTTCCCGGCAACTGGACCCTTGAGCCTTCGATAGGCGGCGTTTTCTCGCACACTTCGATCGATCCGCTCACCATCGCCGGTGTGCCCATCCCGGTCGGCCCCACAGCGTTCGTCCCATTGAGTGGCGCCCTGCAGTTCCAGGACGTCGAAAGCGCGCTCGGGCGTGCGAGCGTGACGCTGGGTACCAGCCTGCCTCTAGGCGGCCAGGTCGTCGCGTACCCCTTCGTCACAGCAAGCGCGTTTCATGAATTCGAAGGCAACGTGACCGCCTCGATCGCGATAGCCGGGACGCCTTTTATTTCGGGCAGCGGTAGTCTTACGGCCAGTAGCATTGGCACTTATGCTCAGTTCGGCGGCGGCAGCGCCTTCGAGTTGCGCGACACCGGCTGGCTCGGCTTTGCCCGCGTAGACTACCGGACCGGCGAGAATATCCAAGGCTACAGTGTTATCGGCGGGTTGCGCTACCAGCTCGAGGGGGAGAATCGCGCCCGCCATCCCGAAATGCCCGTGAAGGCTCGTCCCGCGGAAGGCTACGATTGGACCGGCCCTTACGTGGGCGTCTTTGCCGGCAGCACCTGGGGCGGCACGCATTGGACGTCTCAGGGCGGTACTGTTGACCCCGATTACGCGGGGTACCTTGCTGGCGGCCAAGCCGGTTACAACTACCAGACAGGACGATTTGTTTGGGGCATTGAAGCAGACGCCGGCAGATCGAATGCCCGCGGAGCAGCAAAATCCTGCCCAATCCAGCCGCCCTTATTTGGATGCGAAGACGATGTAGGCGTATTGGGCTCTCTGACAGGCCGGTTTGGATACACATGGGACCGCGCGCTGTTCTACGCCAAAGGCGGTTGGGAATACGGAGAGGTTACGGCAGGGACGAGTTTGAACTTTGTGGACCCGTTCCTTGGCCTCCCCCCTGCGCCTGGGGCGCTGAAGTCAAGCAATTGGGAGAACGGCTGGACCGCCGGCGTTGGCATGGAATACGCCCTCACGGACAACTGGTCCGCGAAGGCAGAATACATGTACTATGCTTTTCCGCAGTACGCTTTCTCAGTGGCTCAAAACGTGACAGCGAATGCCACAGCCGCAGGCAATATCGTTCGAATCGGGGTGAACTACCACTTCAAACCCTAGCCGGAGGGGGCGGCGACACTGCCGTGCGCAGTGTCGCCCGTGGTGACCCGCTTAAAAGGGGCTCATTTGTGCCTAAGTGGGTGGCTTCTAAAGCCGGCCTCGAGTGCTGCAGGGGCAGCCCGCTCGACCGATCGACCACAGCTTCCTCGGCCCTCAGCGGCGCCATGTTGCGCGTCACGAACGCCTCTCCAGGCAGCGACGCCGTTAGAGCGCTGGGCTGGCAACTTTGATTAACCTTTATCAAAATACATAGAGCTTTCTTATATCGTAAATAGTGAATTTGCGGTTCTGGAGAGGAAACGCCATGTCGGAGGCCGGGAATGCGGCTTTTAAAAGATCGTAGGGCCAACTGACATTTCTGACAGAATTGTCTAAATGCTGTTTTGCCGGACAGCGACGCCACCAGAAACGCGCTACCGCGGTTGCGCGTCAGTTTGATGACAACGGGCATCAAAAAGAGTTTCAGCGAGGCCACGCGATGCACCGCCAGGTTTCGCTTACCGACGGCTGATCGAGGAGACGGCGTCGATCGACGTGCGTGCCTGGCTCCGGCGGGGCTCGTTCATGGAGGCAGGCTGTTTACTCACCATTGGCCGAGTGGCGCCAGAATTGGCATTCGTGTAGGGCGCGATACCGTAACGCTGATCGACACCCGCGAAGATGGCTCGCCGATCGAGCAGCGCGTGAGGCTCGCTTGGCGATGACGCTTTGGCGATCGGCCGTTTTTCCTTTGTCGCTGTGGCCGACAATCGCTCGTGCTGGATCTGCGCCTTGGGCATTGGGCTTGTCGGGAATGTTGCGGCCTCGGCTATCGACCCGACCTTGAGTTGATGACCCATCGCGGCGAGATGCGAGCGTGGTCGATGCAGCGGCGATCAAATCGAGCGACGTACCCCGACCTTTAGGTCGGGGGTTGAGAGCGCAGCCGACAAAGTCGGCTTCCCCTACTTGCTTTGCCACGACGGGACTCCCATCGGTCGAAGCGGCATGCTTGATCTCCAGCGGCTTTCGAGCCGAAAACCATAGCTCAACAGTAGTCAGGGCGGGACACGCCCGTAGAGCCTCGCAAGCGAACCACAGTGGTGGTCGGCAAGAGGAAGCCACTCGTGTCCGAGTATTTGCTCGGCCGGGTGAATCGGCCGTGGGGAAACCCTGAATGGCCGTAAATCTCAACCTTAGAGGCTGGGGCAGAAGCCCCCGCCGTCAGGCGGTGGGAGCATGTCACCAGGTGGCGATCGATGCAGACGCCCGACATCTCGTAGGGCAGATGTTGGGCGTCACTTCCACAGCCGGTCGACAATCGCGGCTGCGATGAAGAAATAAGCCACGATGATCATGCAGAGTCATTCGGCTTCTCCTCGCGGCTTTCCCGATCATCGCCGGCGGCGGGCTGGCGAAGCCAAGTCCAGCTGGATTTCGCTTCCCTGATCGGCGAGGATGGTGTCTTTAGCACAACGCTGTTTTCGGGAGACTTTGATGAAAGCGAGTGACGCCTTGGTTGCGATGTGTCTCTTGGCGTTCGTGACCGACCACGGGGCTGCACAGACCGCTTTTCCCGAGCGCACAGTACGCATCCTGGTCGGTTATGTGCCGGGCGGGCCGAACGACATCATTGCGCGGGCGATCGGCGACAAGCTGGCGCAAGTCTGGGACAAATCGGTGATCGTCGAGAACGTGCCGGGCGCCAGCGGCAACATTGCCGGGGATCGGGTCGCCAAGGCATCACCCGACGGCTACACGCTTCTGCTCGCGAATTCCGCACAGATCGTGGTCAATCCGAGCTTGTTCGAGAAGATGAACTACGATCCGCTCAAAGAACTTGCGCCAGTGTCAGAGGTCGCCTTCACGCCCAACCTGCTGACCGTTCCGAACGACTTGCCGGTCCATAATGTGCAGGAACTCATCGCGCTGGTCCACGCCACGCCGGGAAAATACAGTTTTGGCTCCGCCGGGGTTGGCACCACGCAGCACCTCGCCGGCGAGCTTTTCAAGTGGCGTGCGAAGCTCGACCTCCAGCACATCCCCTATCGCGGCGCGAGCGCGGTCATCACGGATTTGCTGGGCGGCCGCATCACCATGTTCTTCGGCAACATCGCGCCGCTGCTGCCGCTGGTCCGCGAGGGCAAGCTGCACGCATTGGCGGTAACTTCACGCGATCGCTTTGCCGCCGTGCCGAGCGTGCCGACGGTCGCCGAATCGGGCTTTCCCGGCTTCGACGTGGTCGCGTCATTCGGCCTGATGGTGGCGGCAGGAACGCGTGCCGACGTCATCAACAAGATCAGCCGCGATACCGCGCAGGTGTTACTGCAAGACGACCTGCGCCAACGGTTGGCCGACATTGGTGTGGTCACGATCGGCAACTCGCCGGCGCAGTTTGCCGCCGCCCTCAGGACCGAATCCGTGCAGTGGGCAAGCCTCATCAAGGAGACCGGGATACACGCGGTGGAGAATCCGGGCAGTCAACGGCACTCGGCCTCGCGCTCGCTGAGGAAGTGGCGCACCGTTTCCATGAACTTGGCGATTGAAATCGGTTTCGACAGATAGGCCTCGCACCCACCCTGCCGTATGCGCTCCTCGTCGCCATTCATGGCGAATGCCGTGACGGCAACAACCGGAATCCGATGCAGCTCGGGATCGGCCTTGATCCACTTCGTGACCTCGAGCCCCGACACCTCGGGCAATTGTATGTCCATCAAGATCAGGTCGGGGCGATAGGTGCGCGCCAGCTCAAGTGCCTCAATTCCGTTGCGCGTTCCCACGGCCTCGTAGCCGTGCGCCTCCAACAAGTCATGGAAGAGCTTCATGTTAAGCTCGTTGTCTTCCACGATGAGGACGGTCTTGGCCACTCTCAAACATCTCCTATTATCTGCCGCATAGCGGTACGGTAGTCAGGATTCCTTACAGAAACGGAAATTCGCGCGATTTGAAGGGATCGGTCAAGCGCTCCGGTCACCGGCATGCGATCCAGGGGACAGGGCGCAACAGCCTTGATTTGCTTGAATTACCGGCACTTTTTGCGACGATTCTTGGAGGACCCGAAGGGCCGGCGGCACGGGGCTTGATCCTGGCCAGGCCGGCTCTTAGGATTTTGCTGCACTTGTGGTTACCGTTCAATCACCGACATCATGACCATACAGCTTCCCGGCGTGCGCTTGCCAACGTTAGCATAAAGAGCAGACGCGCGTCGCCGCCCAAGGGTGCGAACATGATCGCGTTGAAGCGATTCGTTACCGGAGCGCCGGCAACCCGTGACGCCTACCCCAGCTTGCTGGGGAGGTCCGGGTGGACGACCACACGCACGATCGCGGCGCTCCAGTGTCTCCTCATTGTGACCTTTAGCGCAGCGGTGACGGGGATCCCTGCACCTGCCATCGCAGACGACGCCAGCTCGTTCTTTGCCGGCAAGACGGTGCGCATCGTGGTGGGATTTAGCCCTGGCGGCGGCTACGACATTTACGCCCGTGAGCTTGCCCGTTATCTCGGACGGCACATTGCGGGCCATCCTGCGGTGGTGGTCCAGAACATGGCCGGAGCCGGAAGCCTCAAGGCGGTGAACTTTCTTTTCAATGCAGCGCCGCGCGACGGCACGGTGCTCGCGACCTTCTCACGCGGCATTGTCTTCGAACCGCTCATCGGACATCTTGACGGCGCCCAATTCGAGGCGCCCAAATTCAACTGGATCGGCAGCATCTCAGACGAGGTCAGCGTCTGCGCCATCAACGCGTCCCGCGGCGTCGCCACCTGGCGGGACATGCTGACCACGAATACCGTTATCGGTGCCTCCGGGGCGGGCGCCGACAGCGACGTATTCCCGATCGTGCTGCGCAATCTATTCCATTTGCCGATGCGGATCGTCACCGGCTATCCGGGCGGCGCCGACCTCAATCTCGCGATGGAGCGCGGCGAGATCGACGGCCGATGCGGCTGGTCATGGACGAGCATTGTCAGCCGCAATCGCGACTGGCTCGCGGACAAGCGAATTCGGATCACGCTGCAGATTGCGCTGGCAAAGCACGAGGACCTCCCCGACGTTCCGTTGATCACGGATCTTGTGTCCGACCCGCGCCAGGCCGCCGCCCTCAAGCTCATCGTATCGCGTCAGGCGATCGCGCGGCCGTTCGCGGCGCCGCCGCAGGTGCCACCGGAACGGATTGAAATATTGCGTGAGGCCTTCGACTCGACGATGCGCGACCCTGACTTTCTCGCCGGAATGCGTGGCCAGAGCCTGGAAGTGCGCCCGTTGGGCGGTGCTGCCGTGCAAGTGCTGATGCGCGATCTCTATGCGTCGTCACGGGACGCCGTGAAACTTGCGCGGGATATCCTGGTCGATATGCCGTAAGGCGGGCGCGCACATCAACCGTGCTTAAGGGGCGGTGGTGCCACAGTGGAATTTGCCCCGGCAAAATCTCATCCGCCAAGTAGGATGCGATGTTGAGATGAAAGCCAATCGCCGATCTCACCGGTGCCGACCGTTGCAGCCCTTTCGCTCGCCCGCCGACAAGGTTAGGGTTGCGGCACATCAAAGTGATGCGGCGTTCGAATTGGCGATCGCCGCGCTCGGGTTTCTCGCCAGCGAAAGAGACGAGCTTTCGCGGTTCCTCGCGCTGACCGGGATCGACGCCAGCTCGATTCGCGCGGCGGCCAAGGAACCCGGTTTTCTCGGCGGGGTTCTCGCCTACATTGCCGGCAATGAACCTACGCTGTTAGCATTCGCCGCCTATGCACGCGTCGATCCACAAGAGATCGAGAAGGCCAGGGTTATCCTCACCGGCGCTGCGTGCGAGGGCGACGCGCCGTAACGGACGCGGGATGTCACATCGTCTATCAACCCGGGTTCGAGATAACCCGGCACCGGCATGGTAATGGCTGATGGTGTCCGCTGACGGTTTGCCTCACCCCGGCGTTGCCGACCGTGGCGATCTTGTCGGCCCTGAGGTCCGAGCATCGGCTGCAGCTTGGGCTCAACGGTCCGGCGCTGCTCTGACCTGCGCGCTGCACCGCTATGTCGCAAAGGACAATGAGAGCGCGTCGTTGACGGCGCCGAGCGAGCTTTCGGGAGATGCCGGAATGTGGAGGCCCGCGACGAATCGCGCAAACTCACGACCTGTTATGTCGCGAGGGCAGACATCCTGCGCTAGCGCCTATTTGCGCTCTTCCACAGCACCCGTCGCTGGCCCGACGGGCTTTGGTTCGGCTATTATTCGCGCTCGA
>JASHYD010000381.1 GCA_030043175.1 Xanthobacteraceae bacterium
TCGATAAAGCGCTTCTGGTTGTAAAGAATACCGGCGATCACGGCCGCGCCGCGCTCCCCCGAGGGGGTGTGCCACCACTCCGGCATGGTACCAGAGCCGTCCAGCACGCGTTTGAGCGTCGCGAGAAATTCGGCTCGGTAGCGCTCGTCCTGATCGAAGTTGTACCCATGGTCGCCGGCTTCCCAGCCATACGGAACGTACTCGCCCATGTGATCGTCGCTGCAGGTTACCCAGAGACCGAACGCGCGGAATAGCCGCCGGCTCAGCGGCGCAAAGGTCGGGTCGTGCGTCGCATCTTTCTCCTGTAGCAACGGATAAAGATCCTCGCCGGTTTGCCGGTGACGTATGTGAGTGAGCCACTGGAAATGGTTAAGGCCGGCGCCCCAGACGTCCACGTCCTCCTTGGGAATGTCCATGATGTGGGCTACGTGCTCTTGGCCGCCAAAGATGCCCTCGCACAGGCCAACGGCACGTACCTTGCTGTACTTGCCGAGCGCCAGGATGACGCGGCTTTCCGGATTGGAAAAATTGACCAGCAGCGCACTGGGACACAACTCCTCGATATCACGCGCGAAATCGAGCACCATCGGCAACGTCCGCAGTGTGAAAGAGAGTCCACCGGGGCCGCCATTCTCCCCGAGCGTCTGACGAATCCCGTACTTCTTGGGTATTTCGTAGTCGAGCTTCCACAGTCGGTTGCGGTCGATGGCGGTGGCGTTGAGCACGAACCCGGCGCCATCAAGCGCAGCACGGCGATCCGTCGTGTGTTCGATCTTCAGTCCGGCGCCAGACAACTCGTTCAGCATCCGCGCAAGCATGGTCATACGCGCGAGGCTCTCGGCATTGATATCCACCAGCATGAGGGTTGAGCCCCGCAGCTTCTCCCCAAAGAATATGTCTCTGAACATAGTCAGTCCGAAGCACATGCTGCCGGCACCGATGAAAACGATCTTGGCTGTGTTGGGCATATGATCCTCAGCTGGATAATTGCTAGTTTGGGAAGGCATTGCCCTGCGAGTTCAGCAGGAATTCAAGACTCTCGAGCCTTCCCGATCTCGACTTCTTCCTTATTTTAGCTTCCGCCGTCTTCGTCAGCGTACGGTCAGTACACCATTGTTGGACGCAGGCAGCTTCGACCTCACCGATGTCGATGCCCCCGGTTCGCTGAACAGCGCTGCGACTGCATTCGGGACTGCTCGATAATGCAAGAATATCATCCATGACCAAGCGGCATCGCCACGAACTTCATCGCATCGCCAGACTTTATCCGCAACAGTACCGAATGCTTGCCGTTCTGCGCGCCTTCGACAACGCGACGCAGATCGGTCGCAGAAGAAATCTTCTTGCCGGCAGCCTCGAAGATCACGTCTCCGGTCTGGACACCGCGCTCCGCGGCAACACCATCTTGGTCGACCTCGGAGACGACCACTCCGCCGCCCGAGCGGGGCGCGACTGACAGACCAAGTTGCGGCACATTTGTCGCCCGCCGTCGAGGCACCTCAGACGTTATTTTCGCCTCCCGTTGCTCCGGAAGCTTGCCAAGAATCAGGTCGATTATCCTGTCCTGTCCTTTGCGCAAAATGGTTACTTGCGCCGGCGTGCCTGGAGACATGCCGCTGATCGTGCGTGCGAGCTCGCGATCGTCGCCAACCTCTTTGCCATTGATGGCGGTGATTACGTCACCCGCTTCGATTCCTGCCTTTGTGGCCGGGCCATTCGCCTCGGGCTCCGCAACCAAAGCGCCGCGCTGCTCCTTGAGACCGAGGCTTTCCGCAATCTCGGGCGTTATTTCCTGAACTTGGACGCCAATCCAGCCTCGGCTCACGCCGCCCTTTTTCGTGAGTTGACCGACGACATCTTTGACGATCTCCGCTGGGACAGCGAAGGCAAGGCCGACCGAACCGCCCGAGGGTGAAAGAATTGCCGTATTCACGCCTATGACATTACCGTCCATGTCGAACGTCGGCCCACCAGAGTTTCCCCTGTTCACTGAGGCGTCGATCTGGAGGAAATTCTCATAAGGTTCGTCGCCGATATCGCGTCCTTGCGCTGAGACGATGCCGGCGCTGACCGTTCCACCGAGACCGAACGGATTGCCGATCGCGAGCACCAGATCGCCGACGCGCGGGCTTGCTTCGGAGAACTTGACGAATGGAAAGCCGGACCCTTCCACTTTGATCACTGCGATATCGGTTCGCGAATCACTGCCGACCACCTTTGCCGAATAGGTCTTGCCGCCATCGGTTGTTATTTCTGCGGTCTTGGTGTTTTCGACGACATGACCGTTAGTTACTGCATAACCGTCGGCCGAAATGAAAAAGCCAGAACCTTGTCTCGTCACGAGATCGCGGCTATGCGGGTTCTGCGAGCGTCGCCGATTGTCCGGCTTGCCAAAGCGCTGGAAAAACCGCTCCAGAGGTGAGTCGCCGAAAAGCGACAAGCCGTCGTCGGGTGCAAGCTTGCCGGCGTCCACCTTGACACGGACCGAGATCACTGCCGGCTTCACCTTATCGACAATGTCCGCGTAGCTAACCGGCCGCTGGCTCGATTGGCTCTGAGCTATTGTGGTAACAGCCGCACTGGGCGCGACCGGGGTGAAAACAACGTTCGCCGCAACAACAATAATGGCAATGCCCGCCAAAACGCCGATGCAATCAGATTGAGCCATTTCCTTCCCTCTGTAAGGCAAATGAAATCTGAAGTATGCCTATAACGGCTAGATCATCGGATCATTGATATGGCTCAATGGCGTGGAACGTGCCTGAGTTCCTATGCAGACCGAGGCACGGGCTCATCGAGACTGCCGACGGCGGCGAGGTCCATCTAAACAGCGTGCGCGACGGCGACTCCGCCAGACTCTCGGTCTGCTCATCACAGTCGTCGGACGCGCGCTGTTGCGGCATGTCGCGGCCTCAACCCGTTCGCACCCGACTGCGCCAACGGCAAAGGAAGCGTAGCTGCGAGCTGGCAAATTTCCATTGTGATGGACGAGGCGACAGCCCAAGAGACAAGCATGCCACCGACAGGCTCATGTCGTCCCCTGGGCGAGGCTCATTCCTTCGCCCGTACCACCACAAGGGGGCACGGCGCGTGACGCATCACGGTTTCGGCCACGCTACCGAGAAGCGCCCGCTGCCTTCCGCCGCGACCATGACTGCCGATGACGAGGAGGTCCGCCGGCCACTCCTCAGCAGCCTTCACAATCTCGTCGGAAGGCCTGCCGACTTGAAAGAATTCCAGGACGGATGACTGAGGCGGTAAACGTTGACGGATGGCAGCGACCAGCCGCTTGGCGTCGAGCTTAGCCGCCGAAATCAGTTCGTTCGGGGACGGACTGGTATCGCTAGGATAGACCAAAGAGACATCCATGACGTGAATAAACCCGACCTCCGCTCCGAGCGCTAGCGCGAGATCGACACCCGTCTCTGCAGCACGAGTCGCAACCGGCTCACCGTCGATCGCGATCAGAACCTTTTTGAAGCTCATTACGGCCTCCTTCACGCGGCACGACCAACGCCCCCAGCCCGGTGCAATTCCTCCTGGCGCAGGCCCTCTATTGCCCTCAGCACACGACCCTTGCAATCAGAGAGTTGTGGAGGTATGGGCAAGATTTTCCCCGCTGGCGCGCAAGCCTGCGTTTGCCGGCGTGTCCATGACCTCGCCTCCTTCCAGAATTCATTTGCCGGACGGTGCCGCCGAACCAATTGGCGGCACGCCTTCCTCTCCGATATCAGTCGGATCTGCGCCGCTAAGCAGTGGATAGTCATGAAAGCCACACTGCATGATTCGTCCATATTGGACCGCCGCGCCGGGCGCGTGCCCAACGGGCAGACCTCTTTCCCATCTCGCCTTTTCAGCGGCAAACTCGAGCACGGTGCGGTGACGCGCCAGGAATTGAGGAGCCCTGAAGTCAACCAGAACCGCGCGATCGGAGGTGCCAAGGTCGATACCAATGATGGGCATGCCAGAACCCTCAAAGTCTAGAAATAGCACAACCGGAGGCGACCGGCTTGACCCAAATCAACCTGGAGGATTTTAGGCGGGTACGGCCTGACCCCGCGGAAGCTCGTAGCTCAACTGTTCCGATCTGCAGCCTCGTCTGCAGCGCGAGCTGTGGCGGAGCTGAGCGATGACACCCGGAGGGCGGTAGGCGCTCGGTGCGGTTCGTCTGAATTGAGCCAAATCAACGCGCAGTAGCCGCCTTTTCGCGTGTGACCGACGATGATCGCGATTGGAGTCCAATGGCGTTCCGCTGTGCATTGAGCGAAATCAATCATCCGGAATTCGATAGGCATTTCGGGTTGGCCGATTGATCCAGCGCATACCCCGACGCCCTCGGTTAGCTAATCTCGTTCGTATAACAACTCCTCAGTGAGCGCAGCCATGTCCTTTGCGACCTTGATGGTGTATGTGGACTTTGAGCCAGAGTCCAATGCCCGAGTTCGGGTTGCCGCGCAGCTGGCCGATCGTTTCGCCTCCACTCTGGTAGGCATTTCCGCTGGCATTCTTCCCCCATATCCTGTGGAAGGCGCCGACTTCGTCACACGAGAATTCATCGAACAGAAGCAGCAAGTCCTCGCGGCCCTTCAGCGCACCGAGACTTCCTTTCGGGCAGCCATCGGCGACGATGGACCGAAACTCGAATGGCGGTCCGCCATCGACCTTCCCGAGACCTTCTTCGTCTCGCAAGCGCGATCCGCCGACCTGGTGATCGTGGGGCGGGCGCCAAGCCCGATGGACATTTGCCGATGTTTGGACCCCGGAGCCGCGGCGCTCAGGATAGGCCGCCCCATGCTAGTTGTACCACCGGGCATTAATAGGCTGATGGCGGAGCGAGTTCTCGTCGGTTGGAAGGACAGCCGCGAGGCGCGTCGTGCGCTCCAGGACGCCCTTCCGCTACTGCGCGATGCTAAATCTGTCGCAGTCGTCGAGGTGTGCGATCGGGGCATGGAGGCTTGCGCACAACGGCATGTCGAGGACGTGGCCTACTACCTCAGGCGGCACCGGATATCGGTGGGTTCGACCACGGCAGCCACCGCAAAGCATGGCATCGTTGACCACCTGATCGATCTAGCGAGGATCGAAGGGGCCGACCTCATTGTGACCGGCGCTCACGGCCACAGCCGGTTGAGCGAATGGATTTTCGGCGGCGTTACTCGGGAACTCCTCGCGTCAAGCCCGGTATGCTGCCTGATGTCAAATTGAGACCGTCTGGTGCTACAAGCGGAACAGCATTCCGCAGACAGCCCGTTGGGCGATTGGACGCGTCGGCGAGGCCGAAAAGCGGCCCTCCAGCCGCGAGTGGGATCTTGAGCACTATTTCGCGATGCCGGCGTTTTGCTTCGATACGGTGGATCGCAACTTGGGTGCCGCTATCTCGGAGTTGGCTCCCCGGGGGATACTTACCGCAGCGTTCCGATGTAAGCCGCGATCTCATCGGCCTCAATACGCGTCAGATTCATGTTCGGCATCTTGGCGTGAGGATCAAGCAAAAATGTCGCGAGGCCCCGTTCACTGAAATTTGGCCGCTTGGCGATCTCCTCGAAGGGCGGGGCGTCGGCGCTGGCCTGCCGCTGGCTGACGGTAACGACATGGCAAGCCGAGCACCAGAGCTCAGCCAGCCGCTTGCCGTTCGAGGCGTCGGCGGCGAGCGCGGATCGGACGATGTCCGCGGCAAAAACTCCAATTGCGGCTGTGCAAAAGACGGTAACCGCGGCGCTCATGAAAGAAAGTCGAGTCCTGCTCATGTTGGAACCCCTCTGGCTAGAGGCCTAGGCGCCGAACCTCAAGTCCGGCGCCCTTACGCTCGAAAAAATCCTCGATCCCAATCACGCGGCCTGAACGACTACTGAACGAAAGCGCAGGATGGCGAGTCCAAAGAACAGGCCACCAATGAGCGCTGTAGCTAGGAACTGAGGCCATACCACATCAATACCTGCACCGCGAAAGAGGATGGACTGGGCGAATGAAACGAAATGGGTTGACGGCGATGCCTCCATGACCGTCGCAAGCCAAGGCGGCATGCTTTCAAGCGGCGTGTTGCTACCCGAAAGCATGTTCATCGGCATGTAAACAAGCATGTATAGCAAGCCGAGCTGAGGCATTGAACGCGCCACGGTGCCCAAGAAAATCCCGATCGCTGTGGAAAAGAACAGGTAGATCAGGACGCCCGCCATGAACAATGGGACCGATCCGGCGATCGGTATGCCAAGAAACGCACGTATCACACCATACAGCGCAAGAGCGGTGGCGATCGCGATGACCAACCCGTTTGCCCAAACTTTCGACATCGCGATTTCGAACGGGGTCAGCGGCATAACCAGGAGGTGATCCATCGTTCCGTGCTCACGTTCCCTGACGACCGCCGCGCCCGCCAGGATGATGGCCAGCATGGTGACGTTGTTAACGATCCCCATGACGCTGGTAAACCAAGCCGTGCTGATGTTGGGGTTGAAGGCTATGCGAACGTCGAGATTGACCAATGACGTTGCCAACCCCTCTGAGTGAGACAAAAAATCTGCGATTTCGCCCGTGATGATCTGTTGCACATAGCCGGAGCCGAGGGCCGCCTGCACCATTACGGTGGCGTCAACATTGACTTGGATTGCCGGCCTACGGCCACCCCGAACGTCGCGCTCGAGATTTGGCGGAATATCGACCACGAATGTGACCTGCCTGCTGTTCATCAGGGGGACGATGTCACGTTCAGCAATCAGCTGGGGTGGCTTGAAATAAGGTGGCAGGAAGGCGCCGGTGATTCGCCGCGATAGCGCGGAATGGTCCTCATCGACGATGGCGATCGGCGCGTTGTGAACCTCCTGCGAAAAGCTCCGCGCATGGCTGATGACCGCTAGGGTGAACGCATAGCCGACGAGCCCGAGGAGCACAAAGTCGTGCATGAAGCTGCGCAGCTCCTTCGTCCCGAGCCAGAAGATATTTGCGACCTTCCTCATGACGGGCTTAGCGTTCCTGTTTGCGTAGGAGTAGAAGGCTAAACGTCGTCAGCAGTGGAATGAAGAGTGAAAGCTCCGCCAGGCTGGCGGCAAGGTCTGTAAATCCAAGGCCTTTGGTAAAAGTACCGACGCTGATTGGCACGAAATAGTCTAAGTCATTGGAAACGCGCGGCCCATGATCTGAGCCATTCCAGAGAGCGAGGAGACCGGAGTCATCATCCCTGCGAATTGGGTTGCCGGCAGCACCGTTAGAATCGCGGTGCCGAACAGTGCGGCAATCTGCGTGCGTGTGAAGGCCGAGATGACCATCCCATAGGCGGTGGTC
>JASHYD010000382.1 GCA_030043175.1 Xanthobacteraceae bacterium
CTGTGGGCGAAGGGGCAGATCGCCACTCGTCACCCCAAGCGGCCCCGGGGCGAGACTCATTGGCGCGTTTCATTGGTGGCGGCTACTGGCAGCCGAGACGAGAAAAGCCTCTCGTGGACCTCCTACGAAGGCTTGCGGGGGCATGTCGGCGACGCGGGGGCGGCGGGTGTACTGAGTTGCAAGACAAGCAAGAGGAACAGTTTTATGGGGGTAGGACAACCCTCCCGAGACCTGAGCATTGGGCGCGATTCTCAGGGGTCAAGCGGCGCCCTCCGCGGTCACCTCGTCTAACGCACCCACCGCGCACGGCGTGACGTTGGAGGCTCCGACCTTCGCGGCGATTTGGGATCGCCAGGGAGATCGGAGCCGGCGCGCAGCAGGACTTCAAAGCCACACGCAACCAAAAAATAGCACTTGTCGGTAGCCACGACATGAAGCTTTGTCCATTTTTCCACTGCGGACTGCGACTACCTCTCGCGCCGCGGTGCAGTGGCCGTTATCAAGAGCAATACGGCCGCCGAACCTCTACGGGCGAGCTGCGTTGGTTTCTGTGATACAAGCGATGTGGATTGCACGCGGCGCAAAGGAGGTTCACTATGGATATTAAGAAGCTTTCCGCCGAAGCAATCGGAACATTCTGGTTGACCTTGGGCGGCTGCGGAAGTGCCGTCATTTCTGCGGCCTTTCCCCAGGTTGGAATCGGGCTTCTAGGTGTGGCCTTCGCTTTCGGGCTAACGGTGCTCACCATGGCCTATTCGATAGGTCATGTTTCCGGATGTCATCTCAATCCCGCTGTCACGATCGGGCTTGCAGTCGGAGGTCGGTTTCCGACGAATGAAATCGGAGCTTACGTCGTTGCGCAGGTCGTGGGGGCGATCATCGGTGCGACCATCCTTTACCTGATCGCAAGTGGCGCACCGGGCTTTGACGCTGCAAAAGGATTTGCGGCCAACGGCTACGGCGAGCATTCGCCCGGACAATACGGGCTGCTGGCCTGCTTCCTGACCGAAGTGGTCATGACTATGATGTTTCTGTTCATCATCATGGGCTCAACGCATGGAAGTGCGCCGGCGGGTTTTGCCCCTATAGCGATTGGGCTCGGACTGACGCTTATTCACTTGATCAGCATTCCGGTGACTAACACGTCAGTGAACCCGGCGCGCAGCATCGGCCCGGCGCTTTTCGCTGGAAGCTGGGCCATTGGCCAACTGTGGCTGTTTATTGTTGCTCCGATTGTGGGCGCAGCGTTGGGAGGTATCATGTATCGCTGGGTCAGCGAGCAGCCAAAGGTGGCAGTGGTGGGTGATCGAAACCCGAGCTGATCCAAAACCCTGGGCAGTCTCAACGTGTCCCGTAACGCCGCCGCTGCGGCCGGCGTTCGCTTTGTGCGTGTGTTTCTTTGAGGCTCGCCCAGCCCGGGTTCTTTCTTTCGGAAAGCTTCGGGCTTGTTGTCATAGTTCGTTACGGACGGCATACTGATTGTTTGTCGCTTTTAAATTCTTCCCGCTCAGTCTTCGTGAGATGCAGGTACCCCTCGAAAATATCGCCCCGGTGAAAAGCAACGTCGGGCACTTCAATTGCTAGCGGGCATTCCGTTCGGTGTTACCGAATCGGCCATGTCCCTTAACGGCTTTGAACGCCAGACGTTAGTGCGCCTCATCCGTGCCGGACTTGCAACAACAGAGCGCGGGGATCTCAAGGATAGAGGGCACTCTATAGGCCGCCGCGTCAGAATCACTGAGGCTGGTCGAAGGGCGCTCGAAGGTTATTGAAAGCAGGCCCGCGGTCCTGTCTGCAGGGAAGGAAGAGCGAATGGGGCGCGGTGCTCTTGGGGCTGAGCGCTATCGGGGCGAGCCGCAACGCCTGATCGGTGGCGATGCGCCGCGCTGGAGGCGGTCGACATTTTCCGCCGCCGCTGAGATGCGATCGGGGCTGCGCGGGGCGGTGGGGACCCGGTCGACTGTTTTCCGAGCATGAGGGTGAGGAACTCGGGCGTCGACCCTCGCTCACCGTAACGCAGCCGCTGATGGGCCTCCAAATCGGGACAGCAATCTGGTCCGGAGCCGGTCAGCTATCGTTCCTGTCATGGTCGAAGCTCGGCAGCGATATGGAGGATCAAAAGTCGGGCGTTTGCGCGGTTGGAATTGGATACAGGGCGCCAGCGGAATCATCCAGATTGTTCTCTGCGCAGGCTATTTCGACATAGGGTTCGGATGTAGAGCGATCCTTCCGGTAGGTGGCTATCGCCGACCATGGCGTCGTGAAGGCGACTCGATCCGCATTCGACGGTTGTGGAATGCGCGCGAAACCCAACCCTGGATCAGCGCGTAGAACCCCGATCCCACCATGCAACACGCCGCATTGCGCCTGGGATCGGGGTCTCTTGGCTTTGCACCTTCGCTCCCCTCATCAGAACGGCGGTGTATCATCATCTCCCGCGGCGAGGGAGGTGTTGACCTGCAGTGCTGCTGCCAAGCGCTTCGGCAGCGTCATAGCGTAGGTGTTCGCCCTTCCGCTCCCACGCCGCTGCACGCCGACCAGGCCGGCGTCACGCAAGCGATAAACCGCCAGCCCGACCTCGTCCGGATCCCCAACGCCGAGGTGACGCGCCATCGCATCGTGCGTCAAGCCCATGGGATGGCCGCGCTCGTGAAGCTGCCGGTAGGACGTGGCGACCAGCGCCAGCACGCCGAGCTCGAGCTCTGTCAGGCCAGGCGTAGCGGAAGCCACCACGTGCCAGGCGTCATAGTTGGCGCGGCTGATCGCCACTGCTCCGACGGCGCGGCGGAGCGGTTTGACGGGCTTGGGGGCGGCCGTGGTCATGTGGCTCATGTGGTGGGCGGCGACGGGTCAGGCAAGGCGGCTTACCCCTGCAAGGCATCACGCCATTCACTT
>JASHYD010000383.1 GCA_030043175.1 Xanthobacteraceae bacterium
AGCAACGTGAGGTAGACTTAGCGATCACACACATCACGGCGCCGACGATTCGATCCACCGCGGATCATTTCCACGTGGAGCGTCTCTACGCCGACCCTCTATTCGTCGTGGCCGCAAAGACGAATCCCTGGTCTCGGCGACGCAGTATCAAGCTTGCCGATCTAATGAATGAACCTTGGACGCTGTCACCGCCCGGCAGCGCGGTGGTCGACGATGTTTTTCGGGCGGCCAGGCTTGATCGGCCCGCCGGAACGACGGTGAGCACGAGCGGTGTCGCGCGCATCGCCCTTGTCGCCAAGGGGCGGTTTCTCACCATCGCTGCAGAATCTCAATTCAGGGTTCGCCGGCGCGGACATGGCAATCAAGGTGCTGCCTGTCGATTTGCGGGCGCCTCCCCTACAAGTTGCAGTTATCACGTTGAACAATCGCACCCTCACGCCGTAGTGCAGCTTTTCATCGACTGGCGCGCGCGGAGGTCGCAAAGCGTTGGCGACGGGCAAACCCGCTCCGGCCACAACGCCGGCAATCTCGAAAGATCTTAGCCTGAGCTTCCGCATTTGGCCCACAGACAACTTCAACCCATCTTGCGTCTGTCCGCACCTGCCCCGGCAGGTGCAAAGTTCTGGAGCAGCAATCGGGCTCTTATTCGATCACCTCATCGGCGCGCACGAGAACGGACGACGGTACCTCAATCCCGAGCGCCTTGGGAGCGTTGGCGTTTCACACGCGCAATGAGCCGCCGCAACGCAAGCAACACTCCTGTTCGGCGATCTCCCGGTCGGCCATGGCCCTGGAAGCTGCGCGGACGGCCTGACACACCAGCAACTGGCCGGCGGTCAGCTACGTCGTCGCCGACGGAGCCGCTGCAGCGGCAGGCGAAGAATCGGGCGATGGCGCTGTGAATTTCCCAGAACCAGTCCACGACGGCGGCCAGCATAATAAGGAACACGACGAACAAGAGAAAGGCCGCGAGGAGATATTCTGGGTTAGCGATCATTGTGGCGATCCGCCGCCGACGCGCCGTTATGTCTCCCACTTCCGTCGAAAGGGTGCAAATTTCGCACCAAGTTGGGTCCGCCGCTGTCGCACGTAATCAGCAATTTCTCGAGTCGTAGGTCGTTGTGCCAACCCCAATATCACGCCGCACTCCATTGGCTTTCCTCCGCAGTGCGCTCATGCTTCTCGCGTACGCTTTTGATCCCATACCGGTACTTGCGGCAATCGTGCGGAAGCTGTTTGGTGACCTCATACAATCCGCCTGGCGCGGTCCAACGCACGCCTCGATCGGGGTTGAATTGCACTACCTGTCCGACGTCGAATTTGTGCATTTAGATCAGTGCTTCCGACAGCTCCCCCGATGGTGGTGTTTCTTCGCGGCAGGTGGATTCGCGATCACCAACATCAATTCTGGAATCGAGGCTCAAGCCGAGCGCCAGACGTTCTCCTTGCCGAGCGGGAAGCTGGATACCCTGATGAAATCCCGAGCAGACGAATGCCGCAGGCGTGGCCACGAATGCCGACGTCCGCAGCACGAGGAGCAGGAGGTGATCGTCGCACCGGTAGATGCCAGAGCCGACATAAAGACCGGCGCCGCGCCGCAGGCCGCTGCGCTCGGCGTCACCCCTGCTCACCTGCATCTCATCCAAGCTGGCAGCATGGTGCTGCTATATGCTTAGCCCCGGCCTCTACATCTCGTTCCGCGCCGAGCTGATCTGGTGCAATACCCGAGCCCGATGCCCGGTGAAGGCGACTTCGCCGGAGACAGTATCGTCGTCCCGGTAACGGATGCCGTTCGTGGCGATGAGCGCCAGATTGTAGCCCAAGATCGCGCGCTGTCATCGCGGTTTCGATTGGGCACGATACCAATCTCCCGTCGTTACTGGATGCTCGCTTTCCCAGGCATGACGATAATTCGATTCACTTATCAATCGGGATCGCCTTACTCTGCTGCCGCCGCTTGCGGTTCCGCAGCGGGCTTCGAACGATCGAGTTTCCGGCCCTGGATCCAAGTCTGCAGGCGGGCCAGGTAGAGGTAGACAACGGGCGTCGTGTAAAGCGTCAGGATTTGGCTGAGGGCAAGGCCGCCGACCATCGAAAAACCGAGCGGCCTTCGTAGCTCGGATCCGGTGCCGTGGCCGAACATCATTGGCACGCCTGCAAGCATTGCCGCCGCTGTCGTCATCAGGATCGGCCGGAAGCGCAGCAGGCACGCTTCGCGGATCGCGGCAATCGATGGCATGTTCCGGTCGCGTTCCGCCACAATGGCGAAGTCGACCAGCATGATGCCGTTCTTCTTGACGATGCCAATCAGCAGGATGATGCCGATGATGCCGATCACCGAGAGGTCCATGTGCCCGAGATTGAGGGCAAGCAGCGCACCTACGCCGGCGGAAGGCAATGTCGACAGAATGGTCAGTGGATGAATGAAGCTCTCATACAGCATCCCGAGAATGATGTAGACGACGACCAGCGCCGCCGCGATCAATGCCGGCTCGCTGGATAGCGATGATTG
>JASHYD010000384.1 GCA_030043175.1 Xanthobacteraceae bacterium
GTCGCCCAAGGAAGTCTTGATGATCTTTCAGGGCGACATGCAGGTGCGGCACATCTATCTCGACGTGCCGCATTCGGAGGCGCCCAAACCCTCATGGTACGGCGAGTCCGTCGGCCATTATGAGGGCGATACGCTCGTGATCGATACGGTCGGACTGAACGAGCGGACCACCATCGACAATTTCCGCACGCCGCATACCCAAAAGCTGCACGTCGTCGAGCGCTGGAGGCTGATCGAAGGCGGCAGGCAGCTCGAAGTCGCCATCGCCATCGATGACCCCGACACGTTCTACGCCCCGTGGTCGACGATCCAGCGTTACCGGCGCATCCAGCAATCACTACCTGAAGAGATTTGCGCGGAGAATAATGCCCAGTTTGAATACCATACCCCGGTCGCCACCAACTCCGACTTCTAGGAGCGGGTTCCGATCACATTGGGTCAATGCTGTCATTGCGAGGAGGCGCCCAAAACTGGTCGCCCTCTTTTTCCGAGACTTATTTGTGACGAAGCTAGCCCTTGATGGCAACTATGATCTCCATGGCTGAAACCTGATCCACGACCGGCCACCAGCGTAGAGAGCCGCGACTCGTTTTCACTTCCGAGAATTAAAGTTATCGAAACCAACTCGCTCTGCCTTCCGGGTATTCTGTAAAACGGCGTAGAGTCGTACATCAGCCGACAGCGCACCGGCCGCAGATTGGCCCGGTTACGGATGCAAACTTGCCGCGCGGCATATGCGGTCGGCGAGTCTTTTGATGACCTGAGCGGACTCTATCTGCATGCTCAGAAGGAGCATGGCAACGTGCCGCTGTCGGAGGTGCTACAGGCGGCTGTCCCCATCGGAAACTCAAACTCGAACATATTGATGGTGTAGCCCGCCCAAGATCGGCGACGAATGCACGCGCACTGTGCGGCACACATCATGCCGAACCCGCGCGTCCTTCTGCAGCGATAGGTGCGTTCTGACCTCGTTGCTACCAGCACTGCGCCGGCCTATCTTCTCCCTCTCTTCCGGCCGGGTTCGTCATGCCCGCGCGGCCTGTGCTCGCGCCAAAACCGCCGTCCCGTCCCGATTGGGTTCACGAGATCGAACATGACGGCTACCGGATGATCGTCCGCCGGGCCAAAAAGGGGTAACATGCGGGGCTGAGCACACACCCGTCACCCGGGGATGGCGAAGCACTCGGGACCCCGAGCGCTGCGGGCATATCACGATGCGCAATGGGCTGTCGGCTATTGAGCGGTAACGGGGATGAGGATGACCACGCGATCTTCGGCGCCGACCGTTCTGGTGATGTGACCCTTGCCGGTGAGGTCTTCCGCCAATTCGATGCTGCCGGGCCCGACCTGGATCGTTTGTCCTCCCGACAACACGAGCTCCGCGTGTCCGCTGAGCGTGATCACATATTGGCGGCGTGAAGCCGTGTGATAGTCGAGTTCGCGGCCGGGAGGTGTGCGGCGAATCTGCGCGCCGGAATTGGCAAGCAGGTTATACGCACCACCGCCCGGAGCGAACTTGACCTCGATTTCCTCCGCATGGGTCAACCCATCCTGAGCCGTAAAGAACCGGGTGATCATGACAGGCCCGCCGTTTTGAGCCACCCCTTCCGCGCTGTGCGCCGAGGGAATCGGTGCAAAACACAGACCGGCGCTGATAAACAATACGCGTCTCGCATTCATCTGGTGCCTCCCGCTATTTGAATGGAGTTACGGTAGCACGGTTTGGCGCTTGTCTCCGAGTCGCCGGAGCCAGCGGCTGCATTTGGGGCCGAGGACTGGCGAGGTGATTGGCGGTGCAGACCTACGGCCACTTTCTCAGCGCCGCGGTAGTGGTGGTGTCCCGTCTCGCGCGCCTCGATGGCGAACTGCGCCGACGGGCGGCCGCGCGAATCGGGATCCTGCACGCCTTCGACTTGATCGAACATGATGGCGAGGCTCTGCGCAATCTCCCATTCCTGGGCCGGAAGGCTGCGCAGGCGCGGCCGCTGCGCGGGCTGGCAGGCCGACCGTGTTCGCCCATGCGTGCCAGCTTGGGGCCGAGGGCATCGTTTCCAAGAGGCTGGACGGTACCTATCGCTTTGGCCCGTGTCCCGCCTGGATCAAGGTCCGGCGATCTCGCCAGCATCGCCGTGCAGCGAGAGCGTAGCACGATTTGGAATAGGCAGCGCGCGCTATTGGTGAGGCGATGACCCGCCGCAAGGGCGATATCACCCGCAGTGATCTCTCCCCGACCATGTTATAGTGCAGGCGAAGCCGATGCCGATACGGCACGCGCGGGAATGTTTCGGCCGCAGATGAAAAGGAGACGAAAAGAGATGAAACGGCAAACTGTGTTCCTTGGCATTTTTGCAACAACGATGCTTGTCGTGCCGGCGTTTGCCACCGACGACAATGCAGGCATCACAGGGGTTCGCTGGGGCCGCAATGCCTTCGGTTATGAGCCGCTTCCCTCAGGTCCGCAGCCCGTGACCAATCTGAAAAGGCGTCGGGACGGCACCAGCGACGGAGGCCGACTCGTCG
>JASHYD010000385.1 GCA_030043175.1 Xanthobacteraceae bacterium
TTACGCGGCACCCCGCCGTGCTGCTGGCAGTCGATCCGCGCTATGCACTAACCTATCTTTTTTTCGGCGGTGCTCACGGTTTTCTGGTCCTCGGCGGCGTATTTCTGTGTGTCACGGGCGCCGAAGCTCTTTATGCCGACATGGGTCATTTCGGGGCGCGGCCGATTCGGTTTGCCTGGTCGGCCTTGGTGTTTCCGAGCCTCGTCCTCAACTATGCGGGTCAAGCTGCACTCGTTCTTCAGGGCGAGTCCAGTTCCGAGAACATCTTCTTCAGGCTTTGCCCCTCGGCGCTGCTTATTCCCCTCGTTGTGCTCGCCACCGTTGCTACGATCATTGCGAGCCAATCAATCATTACGGGTGCCTTCTCGATGACACGGCAGGCTATTCAACTTGGCTGGCTGCCGAGATTGCAGATCACGCAGACTTCGGCTCAAGGATATGGGCAGATATATGTTGGAGTCGTCAATTGGCTTTTGATGATCGTAACTGTCGGTCTCACGATCGGGTTCGGCAAGTCTGATAACCTTGCAGCAGCCTACGGCATAGCGGTCTCGGCGACCATGCTGATGACTTCGGTTCTGCTGTTCATTGCCATGCGCGAGATCTGGCAGTGGAGTGCTGCCGCAGCAGGGGGGCTGGCGGGGATCTTTTTCGTCGTGGATGCGGCTTTTTTCTCGGCCAATCTCACGAAGGTGGCCGAGGGTGGATACGTGCCGCTCCTGCTCGCGGGTTGCGGTTATTTCATCATGGTGGTTTGGCACGTGGGAGCCGCAGCAGTATCAAACCGCTTGCGTGAGACGATTGTGCCGATCGAGAATTTCATGGCGAAGATCCACGAGAAACAGATTCCGCGCGTTCCGGGGACGGCCGTTTTCCTGACCCGCACGCAACGCGACGCCCCGCCGGTGCTCGTGTGGCACCTCAAGCACAACCGGGCGCTTCACGAACGGTTGTTCATACTGACCGTCGAAACAGAGTCTGTACCCAGGTTTAGAGGCGTCACACGGCTCACCGTCAACGAGATCGCGCCCAACCTCTGGCGCGCCCGCGCTCGCTACGGCTTCATGGAGCGCCCGAACATTCCAGCCCTCTTGCAAGAGGCACGAGCTCATGGATGCAATCTCGGGCTTGATGACGTGACTTATTACGTGGGGCATGAGACCATAGTTCATCGCGAGGATCGCCACGGGTTGCCACATTGGTTGGAAAGGTTTTTTGCATTCATGCAGCGCAACTCCGTTCACGTTAGCGATTTCTTCCGTCTGCCTCCAGACGCGGTGGTAGAGATCGGCCGGCAGATTTCAATCTGAGCGGAACCCCGCCTTCGCAGGACGGGTAAAGGCGCGAGAGGCTTCGCCGTTCATACGAAGCGTCAGGGCCGCGCCGTGCCTTGCGCTGAGGTCAAAGCCTAGCTTAACTTAGTTGTAAGTTGACCGTCGGCCAAATCGCCCCAAAGATTAAGTCAAAAAAGCAGGCTGGTCATGAGGGCCGTCCGCTGCAACGTCCCTCGACTAGGGAGGGCTCCCACATGGAGTTTCTGGCAGAAACGTTTGCCGTCTTCGGCATCACATTCCAATTCTGGATGCCGATCATCGTCGGCGCGGGGGCGCTGTACATTTTGTACCTGTGGAAGCGTGGTCAATTGAATTGAGATGGTTCCCGTGCGGCCCCGGGCGCATTGCTTAACGCTGCCGGGCTTGATGCCGTGACTGCGCCACCTCTTTTGTGAGGTCTGGGCTAATCTACCCGGAAACTTCGCTGACGGTCGACGAGGATTAAAACGGCGCCGTCGAATGGGCCACAAATGGCAGATGAGCGCCGAGGGACGGGTTTCGTGGGGGGTCGGTTGTACAGCGCGGCTAACTCAACCACGTCCACGGCACCCTTGTCGAAACGCCGCAGGTGCAAGGGTTCAACCTAGATCCGTTCAACGCGTCCATTGGACCCCGTACCCGCTGCCAGCAAATTCCTTCGTTCGTGCCCACCTCCGATGGAGGAGCTACGGGGCAGCGTGATTTAATCTGCCATTGTGAAAACCAGCGCCGACGGGTCGTTGCCCGCTTCCACGGGGCTGTCGAGGTCGCCCCCTCCAGACGGCAGCAGCTGGTGGCATCTCGGGACGGAACGCAATCGGAGTGCTCTGCTGGCGGGCGCGTCGGGCGCTGAAGTCGGCGCAGCGACGGCCTACTCTCGCGATTCGACTGCGTTCCCACCATCAAAGAAACCGCGGCAATCCATGAATCGGTGAACCCTCCCTGCGCATGATGATCCGCGAACGGTGCCGGCCGCAGGTTACCGCCGCAATATTGGGCCGCGAGCAGATCGCTCGGCAGCTTGGCCGCATAAGCCGTGCCTAGACGCAAAACCGAGCGAGGAGACAGCCGACCCGGACACGATGACGAGCGACCGCGCCGCACGTCGCAACTCATTGGGAACGGCCGAGTTTGACTTTGGAAAGGCTGGGGTGTTGAGAACCATGGAGCGAGCGTCATGATGCGCAAAATCGTGCTGAGTTTGGCTGCCGCAGCGATCGCCACAGCCGGGCCGACATTGAGTGCGCCGGCCATGCACGGTGCGGGCGCCGGTGGGGCGCGTGCTGCCGGTAATGGGCGGCACATCAGCGGCGCCTACGGCCGGGCCTCTGCAGGTGGCCACGGGTACGGCATGTGTTGGACTCGCGAGTGGTCACACTATGGTGGGCGCAACAGGTGGGTGTGCGGTGCGCATTACGGCCGTCACGTGACCAACAAGCGCGGACCATAGCCACTCCGGGGCAATCACAGGCCGTAGCAAACACACCAATCGTCATAACCAGGCACGAAACGATGGCCCGCCATGAAAAGACGTAATGGCGAAGAAACCCCCACTGAAAGAGCCTATTTATGCGATCCCATTTTATGCTTTCATCGACGCGTTCCGGTCCGACCCGGATAGCAGAGAAACTTATGAGAATATTTGCAATCGCATTGTTCGCCACTTCGCTCGGCTGGACGTCGGCCTACGCAATAACGTGTACTCAAATAGGCAGGGTTGCCTTGCAAACAAGCAATCCGTATCAAACACTCCCATCAGGTATATTGCTCCGGCAAATGGGCCGAATGCGTGAAGAGTGGTGGAATGGTCAATTTACAATTCACACGTCGACCAGCCGAAAAGCGCTGAGGACTTGACGCATATTGCTTGCGCGGCTTCTTTGCGCCTGGGTCTGCCACGGTTCTACCAAATAGCCACGCCGTCTGCGTCTTCTTCAGTAATGGCGGAGGCCCATATATCTTTCACGTGCCGGCGTAAGAAACGGACCTTGAGGTTCCGGCAGACGGGGTCCGCAGCTAGCGTTGCTCGCAGCGACCGCAGGCGTATTGCCGGTCCGCTCGATTTGAAGCGGCAGATGGACGTTCGGATCCGCATGGCAGATTCTCGAGCAGAATTGGCTTGGCGTTACCGACCTCCTGCAAATCCCCAGAACCGATCTTGACCCCGAGGATGAAGGGCAGGCACCTCCATCATTCTCGACCAGCACCAGTTCCGCTTTGTTCGCGGCCGCCATTGATCACTCACATGTGGCGAATGCTCGATCGTCAGGACGGGCCATTGAACTCGTGTCATGGGTTCGACCCGCCCGCTAATCGAGTTTTGCTCGATTTGATGATGGGAAATGCCGGTGGCGTCCTCACAGAAGTCGTCGAACTCCAGACTCGTGTTCGAGGCGGTTCCGCGCGCGATGTCATTTCGACGTTGAGCCTTTGATTGAGTCAGAGTCGAGCACATCGCTTGGCCCGCGCGACGCGGTAGTGCTCGTTCAGCTTCGGTGCCCAGCCGCAGTCGCAGATTTCGTACTCCTGTCCTGGATCATCGAACCATGCCCTGAAACCAGCGAAGCCAAGTCGCAGCGTTGGCCGCACGTGATTATGGACAAGCACTTTGCCCGCCGGCACGGCCTTCGGCAGGTTGAAAACATACTCCATATGTCACTCTTCTGATGTGTCCCCCCATAGCGCTTCGTTATAACGCCGGAGCCGGATCGGCTTATGGTCGCATTCTCGACGTTCGGCAAAGAAAATACGTTGGGTCTTCCGGGAACCATGGCTCGCACCACCACTGCGGACACTGACGTGACGACGCACGAAATCCCGATCCATCCCTGGACAATCGGTGCAAGCGGGAAGCATCCATGGCATCGATGCGGGTCTCTCCGGAGGGAGAGAGCGCATTTTATGCCTCAGCTTGCGCCGGCCTGACTCGTCACGCTGGGTCAGATTGGGATGTCCTGGGCCATCGCGGGAGTGGCATTTTGCACATTTGCCACCATGCGCTATGAGGCGTCGATAGATAACCGGGCGCGAGCAGGTCCTTCCGCCGCTCAAGCTCCCACCTTCAAACTTGGACTGCAAACTTCGACTTAGCTGCCGAGTACGATCACCCGGTTCGATCGAATGCGGAAGAGTTCCGTTGCCGGCAACGCGTTACGATGCATGGCCTCGACCGACCTGCCGGCGAAGCGCACCCAAGCGTGATGCGTGAACTCCTGCGATGAACTCCTTGAGCACCGTCCTATCGCGCTCGAGATTTTTTTCGCCAGTGCAACGACGCCTCGCCGCCACGGCGATGGCAAAAAAACAGCATCGCGCCCGCCGCGAGCGGCACCCAGCCGCCCTCAAGCACCTTCATCATATTGGCGGTAACGAGGTCAACGATGACGAAGAGGCCAGCGGCCGCCACGCTCGCGAGCCGGCCCAGCCTCCCCCTTCGTGTATGGGGTCCAACCGCGCCGACCAGTCCCGCGCGAGGACCTGGCATCAAGCCGGTTCCGCAGGGCTCGCGCGCAGATTCGAGCGCGACGCTCGGCCTTTCGTAGGCCTCCCTGAAGCGGCCTAATCATCGACAAAACATTGTTCGGAGTCGTGGCAGGGCCTGCCGCGCTCGGGACTTGATTCGGGGACCCACTTCATTTCCCGCTGAAGCCACGCAAGTCTGGGGCACAGGCATGATAGCGCAGAGGCGATTGCTCTAATAAGTCACACCGCTGCCTTGCAGACGTACACTGATCTTCTTTTCGTGTTGTCTGTTGTCAGCAATTGCAGAGCCAGCGTTGCTTCTTCTGAGAGCGCGAAAACAAAATATATTATCATAATATTATTCTTTGACACCAAAAAAAGTAATACTCGACGCTTCGCTATGATTCAGAGAGTTACGATCATGCGCGAAAATCGCAAGAAGATCCTCTGCATCGAAGATGATCATGAAACGGCAGAATTGATCGCCGAAGAACTTGTAGATCGCGGGTTCGACGTGCAGGTAACCTATGATGGCACGAAAGGTTATTCCGCTATTCTGAAGTCGACCCCGGATCTCGT
>JASHYD010000386.1 GCA_030043175.1 Xanthobacteraceae bacterium
CTTCCGCGCCTAAGTGGTGTAGACTTTCGCAAACGGGAGGACCTCATGGCAGAGCGCAGTAGTTCGATCCGCATCGCATTGTTGGCAAGCAGCCTGCTTGCAATCGCGTCATCGGCATTAGCTGCCGACGTCACTGCGGAGCGGCTGCTCAATGCCGACAAGGAGCCGCAGAACTGGTTGATGAATCATCGCACGTATGACGGCCAACGTTTTTCGCCGCTTGCGCGCATCAACAAGGGCAACGTCAAGGGTCTCAAACTTGCCTACGCGGTCCCGCTCGGCGGTTTGGGCAGTAACGAATGGAACGAAGCAACCCCTTTAGTCGAGGACGGCTACCTCTACATCACGGATTCCTGGGGCGTGCTTTATAGGATCGACGGCACGTCCGGCGACGTCGGCCGGATCGTCTGGCGCGTGGACCCCAAGCAGGAGAAGCAGGGCACCAACCGTGGCGCCGCCTTTTGGGGTCGTCTGGTCATCTCGCCTGCCAATTGGCCGGCCCGCATCATCGCCACCGACAAGGAGACCGGCAAGGTCGTGTGGGAAACCAACATGGTGTTCGGCCAAGCAGAAACCCGCATTACCGCGGCACCTCTTGCCCTCAAGGACAAGATCATCGTCGGTGCGTCCGGGGGCGACAGCGGAGTTCGCGACTGGATCGCGGGCCTCGACGCCGCTACCGGCAGGGTGCTGTGGCGCAAGTTCACGATACCTGCACCTGGAGAGCCCGGCAGCGAAACCTGGAAGGGTGCCAACAATGCCTGGCAAACGGGGGGCGGCGCGGTATGGGTGACGGGTACTTACGATCCGGACACCAATCAGACAATCTGGGGCACCGGCAATCCCGTGCCGATGTTCGACCCGTTCTATCGTCCGGGCGACAATCTTTACACCAACAGTGCAATTTCCTGGGACCCCGACTCCGGCAACATGAACTGGTACTTCCAATACACACCGGGCGACATGTGGGACTACGACGAGGTTGGGACCCATATTTTGATCGATGGCGAGATTGCAGGTCAGCCGCGCAAGCTTATTACCCATTCGGCGCGCAACGGATATCTGTACACGATGGACCGCCATAACGGCCAGATGGTGGGCGCTAAGCCCTATATGGACAACGTCAATTGGACGAAGGGCATCGACCAGAAAACCGGCAGGCCGCTCGACTACGACGCGACGAAGGACATCCAGACCTATGCTGGCGTCGGCAACTTCAATCCAACCGAGCAGCTAAAGAAAGTCTGTCCGTCGATTGCGGGCGGCAACAACTACTGGCCGTCGTCCTACAGCCGAAACACCAAGCTCATCTACATTCCGGCAATGACGGCATGCGTCGCGGTTACGATCGATCGGGAGAAGCACAACGCACAACGGGGATGGAACGGCGGCCTTTTCAACACGGACGAGCGCTTCGAGAGCAACCTGACCGCCATGGACCCGGTCACCGGCGAGCTC
This sequence comes from Xanthobacteraceae bacterium, assembly GCA_030043175.1. Next base: position 1,459 of record JASHYD010000386.1, read on the forward strand.
AAGAAGAATGCGCATCTGCGTTACCCAAACTATTCTGGCACGCTTGCAACCGCCGGAGGCCTTGTATTTCTCGGGCTCCTAGATGGTACTGTTGCCGCATTCGACGACACCACGCTCGATGAATTGTGGAACACAAATGTCGGCACAGGCTTCACGGCGCCACCGATGACCTTTGAGGTCAACGGCAAGCAATATATCGCGATCACCTCGGGGCCGAGTGCTGTGTCCAAGGCCAAGCTTGTGAACACTCCGGAACTCAAGGAGATGCGAAACGCAACAGTGCTCTATGTGTTCGCGCTGTAAGCCAGCATCTGCCGATCACAAAAAACGTGTGGCTGGAGTGAGGCGAAAAAAATCGCGCGAGCGCATATCGGTTCGCGCTCGCTGGAGCGGACCAGGAAACGGGAGAATTGCGCATAGGCGTGAGCCGCGCCAGAGCATCGGCGTCGCCTTGCCCGACAAGGGGGCCGGTCGAATGCAATCGACATTCCGCCGCCAATCCTCCTGTCATTCCCCGCGGCGGCGGGGAATGACAGTTGAGTCCACGAGACCGGTTGAGTCCACGAGACCGGTCCCATTCGAGCAAGACTCGCTCAGTCGTAAAACTCCGGAGCGATCTTCCGCTTGATGCCGCTGGTGTAATCGTGCTGGATCCACAGCTGCGCGTGGTTCTGTTTCACGAATTCTTCAATCATCTCACGGCTCTTGGCGGTCTGCTCCTTGTTGGAATCGAAGGACGGAATTTTCTTATACGTGATCTCTTCCGGATAGTGATAGAGATCGCCCGACAACAAGACGTTCCCGGTGTTGGCGAGTTTAAGAAACAGGGACTGGTGCCCGGGCGTATGACCCGGAGTTGACTTGATGACCACGGTGCCATCGCCAAACACATCATGATCCTCGCCGTTCAGCACGATCGCTTTGCTGTTGGCGAGGCCCTCGAAAAATTTCGGGTCCCCCACGCGGCCTGTTGCCGGTTGTTCGGCCGGCCGCGGGGCGAGGATCGGGTCCCGGTCGCCCTTCTGCACGATCCAGGTGGAGCCGGCGAACAGGCTGGCATTGGCGACGTGATCACCATGGTAGTGGGAGAGCGCCATATAAGTGATGTTGGCCGGGGTGTAACCGAGCGCGGCCAGTTGCGGGAGCAGCGGGCGATCGACCGTGAAGGCGTTCAGCTTCTGGGGCGAGACGCCATCCTTGAAGGCGCTGTCGGGAATTTCGCCGGTATCCCAGATCAGGCTTCCTCGCGGGTGAACGATCAGGAAGCAGGGCGTGATCATTTTGGTGTTGACCATTTCGCTCGGCTTCAAGCCGTACGCGTCGACATTGGCGGGGGTGATTATGCCGCAGTCGAGAACATAGAGACGCAGCTTCTGAGGCTGTTGGGCGTTGGCCGGCGGGAAACCGAAGGCCACGGACACAGCTGCCGCCAGGATAGCGGGCACGATACGAATCGACATGGAAGCCTCCCTAACAAGCCGGTTTCTCTAAACGGGCGCTGACCCGAGCGGCTGCCGGCGGGAACGGTAATCCGCTGGCTTTTGCCTTCCGGCCGGTCCACAATCTAAGCCATGCGTTCCGTACTGTCAGCCTTAGTGTTGTTGACAGAATGCCTGTCAGGCCAGCGTTTGCTTTGAGCAGGGAGGAGGCGAGCACAGGTTTTTCGCCGGCGGCCATTCGGATTTCGGCAGGGAAAGCAAGCGCTTTGTCCATGTCACCGACGAGGCTGGCAACAAGCCGTCTAAGCTCTCCGCCGGTTTGAACTCTCCTACTGGGGACGATGTTTTCTCACCGTCTGAACGCGGAAACGAGGATCGATTTGGGATGTGCGTGTGACGTTGCGTTCGCTGCTGAGTAGTCTCGCGTTAGTCGCCGCAATCGGCAGCGTGGGAGCCGGTGCGGTGGGGGCGCAAGACTATCCGTCCCGACCGATACGCCTCGTGGTCGGATTTGCGGCCGGCGGGACAACCGATTTCATGGCGCGGTTGCTTGCGGATCGGCTCCGCGGCCCGCTCGGCCAAGCCATGTTTGTCGAGAATAGGACGGGCGCGAACGGCGCGCTGGGGGCCGAGTATGTGGCGAAATCGGAGCCCGACGGCTACACCCTCTACTTCACGACCGCGGGCGTTGCCGCAGTCTACCCGCACCTGCGCACCAATCCGCCCTACGATCCGATCCAGGATTTCGCCGCGGTCGGCTTGGTGGCATTCAATTCAACCATGCTTGTGGTCAATGCGGCGCTGCCGGTCGGTTCCGCCACGGACCTCGCGAAATTGGCCCAGCAGAATCCGGGCAGGATCACCATCGCGATCACCGGCTTGGGCTCCGTCTCGCATCTCGGGGTTGAGCTTTTTCAGGCGGCGGCCGGCATCAAGCTTCTAGAAGTCCCCTATCGCGGCGCGGCGCCCGCCATGGCCGACCTTCTGAGCGGCCAAGTGAACGGTCTGTTCGGTGACGGGCCGACTGTGATGCCCCACATCGCGGCTGGCACAATCAAGCCGCTCGCTGCGACGTCGAGCCGGCGTTCGGAGATCTTTCCTGATGTGCCGACCTTCGTGGAACAGGGCTTTTCGGACGTTGTCGCCGATCAGTGGGCCGGGGTTCTAGCCCCGGCACGCACTCCGCCGGAGATCGTCGCGCGGCTCAACGCCGGCATCGTCACGGTGATTAACGACCCCGAGGTGCGCGCGAAGCTCGCGCAGACCGGAACGGTGCCTTCGCCCGATTCGCCCCAACATTTCAGCCAATATCTCCGGGACGAATACGCCCGTTGGGGCAGGATCATCCGCGAGAAGGGGATCAGGAGTGAGTAGCTAATGTAGGCGGTTATTCGCCTTTTTTGCTTCATATCCACGGTATCCATGATCGCCCGACCCACGCTCCTACCCACGCTTCCCATCAAACCGGCCAGCGACGACCAAAGGGTTATTCCGCGAGTGGCTCCGAGCCGAACTGCGGCCTGCCAAGCCGTCTAGGCTCCGGAAAGTCGCCGGCCATGCCCAAGCGGCAGAGGGGGTGTGATGACTCGCTTTGCCGAAAACACTTCCGTTGCAGTCGAAAAATCCCGCGCTGAAATCGAAAAAATGATCACCCGCTACGGGGCGACCAAGACGGCATTCATGACCGAGAATAGCCGGGCGATCATCCTATTCGAATGCAAGGGGCGGCGCGTCATGTTCGATCTGCCCTTGCCTAGTATCGAAGATAGGCGCTTTCAGCGCGATGGCCGCGGATCTCTGTGTTCTGCGCAGAAGATCAAGGAGGCATGGGAGCAAGCCTGTCGCCAGAAGTGGCGCGCCCTCGCCTTGGTCATCAAGGCCAAGCTGGAAGCCGTCGAGA
>JASHYD010000387.1 GCA_030043175.1 Xanthobacteraceae bacterium
AAAGACAAGGGCATCAAGACCGTGATCGTGACCGGAACCTCGGCGCAGGGCGCCGTCGCCGGCACCACCAACGGCGCCGCGCAGCGGGGCTACAAGGCCGTCGTTCCGGTGGACGGCATGTCCTCGGAGAGCGCCTTCAACGAGCTGTACGCGGCCTGGCACATTGCCAAAGGCGGCCCGGCGAACCTCGTCGGCAATGCCACGCTCACGCGCAGCGACCTCATCAAATTCAGCAATTGATTGGGCCAAGTTCGTCAGAAGGCCCCTCGACCGCACTGCGCCGTGTCCCCCTTGCTTCGCCTACGGCTAAGCAGGGGGATCCTCGGGTGTCGGCGTCTCGTAACCCAGTGTCTGGCCTTACCTCACGGCTGGGCTTGCCATTCAGACTTGCGAGTCGGAAGCATCCCGTGCGCATGTGCTCCATGGGAAGCGCTGCGTACAACTGGAACGGGTTCTACGCCTCCCGGATCGACGCTCAGCAACACACCGTAGATCGTCGCCTGGCCCAGATCGACGGCGCCATCGAGGAGTCGACTCGGCGCGGCAAGACGAAGACTGCCATGGCGGCGATGGAGGGGCAGCAGAGGGCCCGTAGCAGCCTCGTGGATGAGCGCGATCGAGCTTAAGGTCGCGCTGATCCTGCTAGGGGGCGCGTGCGCGGCATTCGTCGCGTCCTGGTGGCAGGCAGCGGCACGCTGAGCCCGGCATTCTGGCTGGCTGCTTGAGCTGCGGCCGGTAGTGGGGCGATATTGGCTCGTCGAGCCGCCGATATCGCTGATGAAATCCGTGGCACCGAGGGATTGCAGACGCAACCGTTATTCCTACCGGCAGCCCGACGCCGTCCGAAGTCTCCCGACGGGCAGAAGGCCGGCATCACAGTCCGCTGTGCCGGGGACCAAGTATCTCAACGACCATGTCATCGTCGGGCTCGATCATCAAACGATCGCCGGGCTGCAAGGCGCCAAGCTCGGCGATCAGGATGATCAGCGTCCGCGGTGCCGCGCTGCCGTCTGCGGCAAAGCGGCGGGCGATTTCCTGGCCTTCGCGTTCGAAAATGATCGCGAGACCGGTTTGAGGATGCGTACGGGCAACCATCAGACACCTCCTCCGCTGAGGAGAACCGATTGCAGCTGGCGTCGGGTTGCGCGTTCGTAATGCCGCAGGAGCGCGTGCAGCGCCCGCGAGGCCGCCGCGAAGGATGTGAGGTGAGCGCCAAGGGGCAAGGCGGCGTGCAGGAGGGCCGTAAAGCGCGCCGAGCCGTCGGGGCGGGTAAGTATCCTCCGCGTCACAGCGACATGGGCCGCCCTTGCGCCGACGTCCGCAGCAGGACGGGTGTACCTCGGGCAGCGCCGACTTGCCGCGTTGCAGCACTCGGCTGTCCTGAGCCACAAGCATTCGGTCGGTCCAAACTCAGCGCAATGACGATGCATCGTGGACGTCGCCCAGGTAAAATGCTCTTCAGGCTCGCGACACGGGATGGAACCCATGAACCTCATTGAACGCTGGGAAGCTCACGCAACTGAGTGGATTGTATGGGCGCGTGCTTCTGAGCACGATACTTACTGGCGTTTTCATCGCGACCAATTCCTACAAATCATACCTCCGCCTGGGCGCCGAACAGTTGACATCGGCTGCGGTGAAGGGCGGCTCACGCGACACTTGAAGAAACTTGGGCATGACATCGTTGGGGTCGATGCCTCGCCATCCCTCATTGCTGCTGCTCGTGAACTCGATCCGTCGATGGATATTCGCCTGGCCGACGCTGCCGCACTTCCCCTCGATGATGCGAGCGCGGATATGGCGATCGCCTTCATGTCACTTCACGACATCGACGCGATGCCGGCCGCCGTGCGAGAAATCGCACGCGTACTTGAACCGGGCGGCCAGTTGTGCCTTGCAATCGTGCACCCGATCAATTCGGCCGGCCGCTTCGAAACGGCCGCCGCCGATGCACCCTTCGTCATCAAGAGAGATTACCTTAGTGCGTTCACCTATGCGGACATGGTCGAGCGAGATGGGCTGTCAATGACCTTCCATAGCCAGCATCGACCTATCGAAAGCTATTTTCTGGCGCTTGAGGAGGCAGGCCTGCTCGTCGAAGCTCTCCGAGAGCCGAGGGTTCCAGATCGTGCTGTCAACTCGGATCGTGGTCGCCATTGGCAGCGGCTGCCCCTATTCTTGCACTTGCGCGCCCGCCGCCCATCACCATCCGCCGTTGGTCGGTAACGGGGGGAGCGCTATGTGCAGTTCATGGACGCTCGCGACCAAGCGGCCTGGATTCTTGACATGCCGGAGGCCGGCTGGGACGGCACGTTCAACGTCGCCTCGGCCGCGGAGCTGCTGAGCCGCTGCCCGGGGCCGGTCACGTGGGCGCCCGACTACCCCCTGCTGGACGAAGAGGTCGAGCCATTATGGCATCTGGCATGACGACGTCACGATGGCCATAGTATGCAGATTTAGCTCAACAAAGCGTGACTGCTGTGGGTCATCTTCGTGCACGCCGCTGACAGCTTCTGCCTCGATAGCTTCCGCGGGCGAGGCCCCCTGGTCGGGATTTGAGGCCATCCAGCGCTCACGGTTCTGTGCTGCGACCCGTTGGCAATTGCGCTGGCGGCCCCGGCCTCGACCGGGCGATCAACCGTGTGATCTCCCGCAAGGGGGGATTCCCGCAACGGAGGGGCCGATTTCAAGCCGGCCTTTTCTGTTTATTCGCCCTGATCTTCACCATTTGAATCCTCATAGCGTGGCCCGCTCGGGAACGACCCGTCGGCGGTGGCATTGTTATTGGTCACGAAAGCAAGAAGGATGTTTTTGTGGACCAAAACCCAAATGCGCCGACGCCCGGGCGGCAGCGCCGATGCTCACCGCGAGCAAACATTCGTGAAAATCAGTTGACCTGACTGGCTCCGTTTGCGGGCCAAAGGGTCTATCACTTGTAGGGATCAATCATGAAACGTCGTCAATTTCTGCAAGCGGCCGGCCTTGGCCTTTCGGCAACCGCCGTCACCAAGCCCGCGATCGCGCAATCGATGCCTGAGCTTAGATGGCGGCGTTGCCAAACCGTAATGACCCCGCGCTATGGCCGCCGCCGAATAGTTGCATTTGCGCACTACCCTGCGATCCAGCTGCGGCTAATATCGTCTGCTGTAGCTCGTTCGTGCGCTAGCGGGGTTCCCACCATGCAAGCAAACAAACTCTCAGCCCTCACGACGGCGGTCATCGCCACTGCTGCGGTTCTGTTCACTACAGTGCCGTCCCGAAGCCAGACCCCGCCGCAGGTGCCCCCCGCGCGGCAGGTACGCCCCGCCCCGCCGGTGCGCCCCGCCCCTCGTGTGGCGACAGCGCCGCGGCCGCCTGCCACGGTTACGGTACGCAAGCGGTCTTATCTCGATCCGGGTACCGAGACCAAGGCCCGCCGCGAGCATGACCTAGATTACGCCCAGCCGGATGTCGAATATGGGTTCG
>JASHYD010000031.1 GCA_030043175.1 Xanthobacteraceae bacterium
TTCCTGCGCGAAGCTGAGGCCCGCGGACGTGCAACAGAGACCAGCGCGGCTCGCCGAATGCTCGGCTTGGTCTTGTTGTTCCAGGGGGGCTTGAAAGCGGCGCGATCCATGCTTGAGCAGGCTTTGGTTGAGCACGTTCCAGAACGAAACGGAGAAACGCGATTTCGGTTCGGTAGGGACACAGAAGTGAGTGCGGCGGCCTACCTCGCCTTGGCGGAATGGTATACTGGCGAGGTCGAGCGCGCGCGGCGCCTTATCGGCCGGGCGCTCCGGCGCGCAGAGGAATTGGGCCACATCGCAACCGTCGTCCAAGCGCGTTTTTGGAGCACCATGCTGGAAACCTGCCGCAACGACGTCGCTGCCGCGCGTCTTGCCGCGCATGAATTGCTCGAGATAACGAAAGAGCACGGGATCAAGACTTACGCTGACCTTGGTCAGGTTTACGCGAATTGGGCGCGTGGCCGGCTGGTCGACCCAGAAGCAGGCGCGAGTGAGCTGAGGCGAACGCTGGCGGCCGTTCTCGCTCAAGGCCACAAGATTGGTGCGCCGCGGTATCACGGATTGCTCGCCGAGCTTGAGGTCACGACACGTGGTCCTGATAGCGCTCTGATGCTGATTGACGAGGGTTTAGCACTCGCGAAGGAGACGGGGGAGCATGTCACGGACCCCTACCTCCATCGTCTGCGCGGCGAAATCCTGTTGCGCCGCGATCCCGCCAACCCCGCGCCCGCCGAGGTAGCCTTCCAAACCGCCATCGCCATCGCGAACCAACAGGGCGCGCGCAGCTTCGCCCTCCGGGCGGCGCTCTCGCTCGCTAAGCTCTATCAATCGATCGGCCGTCCGTTGGAAGCCCGCGCCGTGCTCGCGCCGGAGCTGGAGGGTTTCGCACCGACGCCAGAGATGCCGGAGATCGCCGAAGCTCAGGCTCTGCTCGCGACGCCCGACGACGGGGTGGCCTTGCGGTAGGCCTATCGCCAAGGCGTTGACGGCAAACGGCCATTTCCGGGAACGCGGGCGGTTGGATGCCTCTCGCCTTCGGCGAGGATTCCGGGCGCGTCGTGGGGAAGATAGGGAAATTCGGGTGATCGAGAAGCGGTCGACACCTCGGTTCTCGCCACATTCTCGTACGACTTGCTCTAAGAAATCAATTTGGCGCACCAGGCCGCCCACGCAATGATGCGACGAACTTCTGGATCGGGATCGCATGCAGCCTTGTAACCGCCCATTCAGGGAGGTCAGTGCGCCGCGCTTGTCTAAGACAGTATATGACAAATCGAGATACGCTAGGCGCTGCCCGCGATCCACATCCACCGATCGGTTAGGTTGCTCGGCCGCTTCGACAAGGCGACCGTTGAGGGCGATCAGCTTTTCGGTGCTAATGGGTCAACTTGATCGCAGAGTTTCCGGCCAATTATCGCACACTTCAGGACGATCGATACTTTTCAACGACAGCCCGGCCCATCGCGGCTCAGTAGTAACATAGTCGCGCCCTGGCGATTGCGTTCCCCAATGTCGCCTTCGTCATGCCCGGCCTCTGGTGCTTGCCGAGCCCACTCGTCCACCGAACGGCATACGGACCCGTACGTACGGCTGTGGGAGCGGCGGCGGCGTGAGGCATCCCCGTATCCCGATTTCTTGCAATCACTTTCCACGCAAATGCGGCAACACAAAAAGGCTAGCGCATAACTCGAACCAGAAGAACGGATTATGCGCTAGGAGGTGAGACCCGCGTTAACGCGACGCGGTTTGATGCCGACGATGTCGGGGAGCTGGAGCTACAGTCGTGCTTGCGGTTTGTGGGCAGGTTCCCCAATAACCGAAGCCGTTCGAGGGTCCCGCGACGCGCCCCGGGATGGCCGGCGCCCCCGACCCGTGCCAGCACTTATCTCCGTCCTTCGTCGGCCCAAAGTGGTACTCAGCCACGGCCGGAGCCGCTACCAGCAGAGCTGCAAACGACGTCATCGCCGCCAAGGAAATTGTGAATTTACGCATCGTTGTTCTCCCTAAGTTTCCAAACACACTATGGGTTGAATTATTTTCACATAAACAATGTATATTTAAAAAAATATAAAAATCAATGGCAAATTTATAGACATATTTCTCATATAAAAAATTTATCAGAATGATGTACTTAGTGCCTTCGGTCGCTCATAGATCCCCAGCCGGATACCGGCGGCACCCTTCGCATATTGACCGAATGCAGCCGCGTTGGTGCGGATCTAAGGAATCCGCATTCGGGAAAACAAGAAGCTTCGCTGCGCGGCTTAAGTTCTGCCCCTTCCGTCGCGTCCTCCGAAAAAATCGAATCAGACGATCACGACAGTCTCATCGCTGATGCCAAGAGAGACAGGATTGAGCACACTTCCCGGTGTGAATTCTTGTGCGAGAGCGCTCCGTTACGGAGCGCTCTGGCAACTCCAAAAGCGATGACGCAGGGCGGCTGACCGTCGGGCAGTGCGGATCGGGTTGGATCGGCGATGTTGAAGGAGAGCGGTCGGAAAATCCGGACTGCCGGCGCACCCGACGTAGCGGTCATCGGATGTCGCTATCTTGCGCGGATGGCGATCGTCAGACTGTCGGAGAGAGGCCTGTTCGTCTGGCAATCCAGCTCATGGAGAGCTGCGAGAGGGGGGTTGAAGAGGCGCCAAACCATAAATTTTCAATAGCGCGTTAATTGAAAAGACTACACTCATTCATAAACTTATTGTTGCTCAAAGATAAATTTTCGATACCTTGATGATCGCAAGTATACGAAGCATGCAACCGGTGGCAGATAAACAACTGGAGCATGTACAACTGAAAAAAAATCGAAGGAGACCCCAATAATGCGAAAATTCATCATTTCGGCGGCCGCGATGTCGGTGTTTGCTGCTTTGCAGGCATCGGCTCCGGCCATGGCTGAGTACCACTTTGGACCACTGCAGAACGGAAATCAGTGCTGGATCGGGACGGCCTACGGCGTAGTCCCAGGGCGGCCCGCTGGATCGTCGGGCGGCTTCGGCTACTGGGGTGCGTGCCCAAAAACTGCAAGCGCCGCCGCCGCACCGGCACCCCGCCACCTTCGGCGGCATCATTCCTGACGGCTCCCTCCCAGCGCATGAGGCGTTCACTTTGCGACCGGGTCATGCGCTGGACTTTTTGAGTTGGCCGTAACGTTCGTGGAGAGTGATTGT
>JASHYD010000388.1 GCA_030043175.1 Xanthobacteraceae bacterium
ACCGCTGCCGCCTCGATCAGTGCCAATAGCGCCGAGAGGGCAGCGTTGCGGGTGTGTCAACGATGACGCGCTGAACCGCATCTAGGATTGCGGCCCAGGTTTCGTCGGGAATCGAAATGGTGGAGCGATTGTTGCTCATTGCTTGGCCCTCGGAGTTACGCAACGAGCCGCATGAAGGCGGTTCCATCAGCGTCGGCGGCCTTGGCGTCTGTTGTCCATCGGTTTCCCGACACGGTCGGCAAGGATGCGGGCCGTGTGTTCCCCCTGCAACACCAGGCGCCAGCAAGCTAGCGCAGCCAGCGGGCAGACTCGCTTGGCCAACCGGAACGCCGCCGCTGGGGCCGACGTTAGCCCGACAGCGTGAACTGGACGAGCGCTCACGCGGCCCCGGTCCTGGTTCTGCTCTTATTCAGGGTCGGGGCCTTTTTAGCCGGGTTGGACGGCGGTGAGGCGGTGACGCGCTGCAAAGCGAAAATCACCCGCAGTGATCTCAAGCGCCCTCCGCGCAGGAACATTCGGGCCAGTTGGCAATTTGCTAATCAATCCGATTGGCAAACCGAGAATGGGCATGGAACATGTCTGATCCCCGCTACTCCGATTCACGCCAGAGCGATGAGTTGCGCCGTTACGGCGGCCAACAGTCTAACGGACAATGGTTTAACCAATTGTGGCCGTGGCTAACGGTGGCAATGACCTCTCTCGGGCTTCTGGTAGGGGGGATTATTGGACATAGCTGGGGTTGGAATGATTATCAGAAGAAGGCCGAATCGAGCCCGCCTGCAACGACTGGTTCGGCCCCATCGGAGCAAAGACCTGCGCCTCAAACTCGGTGATATTCCGGCATCGCTATCGGCATCAGCCGCACCGAAACCCGGCTCTTGCTCAGCGCTACTCCAAGGGTCGGGGCTTTTGCCTGTCTTGCTTGCTTCGCTCGGAACGCCGCCGCTTGGCCGGCGTTGGCTTGCTGCGTGAGGACGGCACAACGGCTCACGCAGCCCCGGCCCTTTATCGTCCGCTCTTTCGAGGGCCGGGGCTCTGACGCGACCTACCAACCAGATTGATCGTCCACGGCCTCGTGCGCCGCGTCGGCGGCGGCCCGATCGCTGCCGAACTCCGGCGTAGTGACGCGTCCATCTTGGACGATATCGACAGTCGATCCAGTTGATAACGCACGGCGGGCGCGTGCTGCCGGTCTAAGTCACGAGACCCCAGATGGAAGACGATTGCCAAGCGGGTAATGCCACTTATTGCTGAGCCGATACCAAACAAGCCTGGAATCAATTACTACAGCGCATTGCTGCATTGATTTGACGATCGTTATGCTCGTGCGGATATAGCGTGGCGAGAAAAGGCGCAGAGCTGGGTGCCGCCTCCGCGCTACTTGCCTCCGTAATCGAGATCGGATTTTGCGGGGAGCGTGGGGCGGATCACCCCGTTCGGATCGCCGCTACTTTCAGCATCTATCGCTTGACCGTGCCTGGATATCACTTGAGCCAATTCCCGGTGCCGGGCCAAAGGACGCCACCCTTCCCGTATTCGCCCTTCTATTTGGCGTTCGGGATTACGACCGGCAGTGACGGGAACATCTGGTTCACCGGCGGTTACGGACCGGCTGGCAACCACATCGGGTGGCTTTCGCCGCACAACCCGAACAACATGACGCTCTACCCGGTGTCAACGACCAATACGAACCCTGATCCCCTGGGAATCACCACCGGGCAGGATGGCAACCTGTATTTTGCGATGGGGTTCAACAACGGGGTCGGCTCGATCAACCCGTTCTCGCTGAATAAAGAGGTCACCGACTACACGATTCCGGGATCCGGTGTCTTCGTGCACGGCGTGGCTGCCGGGCCGTGCGACAATTCGATCTGGGTCACCGACGGTGGACAGACAGCGATCGTGCGAATTCAATTGCCCGGACCGCCGTTCCCAATTCATCGCGTCGCGGAAGATTTTGGACACCCTAGGTTTCCGTGCCACTGAGAACGACCAGGCAGCGAATCTAAATCCGGGGTCGGATGGTGGGGAAGCCGGCGAAGAAAAGGCTGTCTGACCTTTGTGCCGGATTGACAGAGACCGCTCCCGGCGACGGGGGCGGCTTTCGGCCCGTCAACGCTGGCGATATTTAAATTTGTATTGCGCACGGGGTTATTTCCGATCGATCGCGGTGACCCCCGACCCTCGGGGGAATTAGTCCAAGAGCCGGGGCCACGCTCTGAGCACTTAGGGGGAAGTAGTCCAAGACGGCCACGCACGGCACTGGGAAGGGCTTGAGTCGCCTCCCGGCTTCAACCTCATTGGTTTCGTCGTTGACGGGCTGCATTTAGAGAGGTTCCACTGGCATAAACAAATGTTCACGCCGCCAACTGGCAGCCCAATGTTAGTTTGGTGGTGCGTGCGGTCTTAACCTTCCACATCGGCCGTCGTGGCCGGGGGTAGAATGCGCAGCTCGCTCCGCAATTGGCTCTACCGTATTTCATTCGTCCAGTTGCCTTAGATGCCGGCTCCTCCTCGAAAACGTCTTCTCGGCTCGGAACAGCGCCGGGCACTCCAATTGCTTGCCGGCACTCCGTTCGGTGCAACCGAAGCAGCCATGTTCCTTCACGGCTTTACACGCCGGGTGCTGGCGAGCCTAATCCATTTTGGGCTTGCTACAGTTGAACGCGAGAACGCTGGCGGCCAACTTGTTGGCCGTGTCAGGATCACCGAGGCCGGTCGGCGGGCGATCGAGGGTTATTGAACGAAGGCTGGCGAATTGGTGCTTGCCGTTTTGGCGGGAGTGGATAGTTCGCTATTTTAGGCTGAAAGTCTATAATTCGTGCAACCGCTTTCCGACTAACACCATTATGATAATTCGCCGGGGCCATGATTCTTGGGGGGTTCCGATGAACATGAATGCTGGCGACATTGATCTGACAGTTTGTTGTTCGTTTTGCCGCAAGCGGTTGTTGATCTTGAATGGGGAATTGCAGGCTTGGCGTTCCCCAGACGGGCAATTCTTCTGCGACGAGTTCTGTGCTGATGATTGTGACGAAGCGCGCTTTCGTAGACGCTCGTCGGCAGCTGCATCGCCGACGCAGGATGTGGGAGGATAGACCCCCGGCCGATCGGGCTGACAGCGGGCGACCTGATCGCAGATTGGGGAGCACGCTTGAGCTTACGACGTCGGAATCGCTTAAAAATGTTGCTCACGGCGCCAAAACAGGGGCGCCGGCAGGAGGCAGTTTTCGATGCTGCATTCCGCTAGCGGCGGCATCAGGTTGCGGTTATCCGCGATTGCGATAACCGATTTTTCCTTCGCCAAACCAAGCTGAAGGAGGCCGCCAAATCAGGCGGCCTAAAGTCTGGGGAGGAACACCCCTGGGGAGGAGCGTTTGGCCCAAGGAGATGGGCGTTACTGCACAGGCAACTCGTATGCCAATCTAGCCAGGGAAGTCGGCAAACGAACAGACAGGAGTTTGATCCTGTCTTTCTCTCAGGATATAGGGGGGCATGGGAGCTACTTGGCCCTGCGCGAGGGGTCAATGGCGTTGGCAATTATCTGCGTCGTGGTGGGGATTACGCTCGGTCTGCGATTTAACATTGTGGCCCTGATTTCTGCGATCGCCTTGGCCGTGATGTTTGCCCTAATATTCGGACTTGCCCGCGGTGACTGCTTTTGGTCACTCGTCTTGACAGTGGTGACAGTCGGGATGGCGATTAAACTCCCTCCGGCCGCTTGCTGGCTTCGCGGCCCGGAACGTCGCCGCGGCGCCAGCGTTCGCTTGCTGCGTGGGGTAGAACTGTGATCTTGCCCCATACGGCCCCGGCCCTGGCTGACGCAGCATCAACCGGAGGGCCGGGGTTCTGTCAGCCTGATTGCGCCTACACACCTTGCGGTCGCGAACCGCCGCCGAAGCCAATCAGGTGGGGCATTTACAAGATCGCCAGCAAGGCCGTCTGGCTCGGCAACGTAGAAGCCACGGACGAAGCCGCTGCGATCGAGAAAGGCGCGGCGGAATTCAAAGTGACGGCCACCAGGCTGCTGGCGGTGAGGCGGTGACGCGCCGCAATGGGGAAATCACCCGCAGTGATCTCAAGCGCAACTGGCCACATCACGTGGCGCTTCCGGCCGAAAAGGTGCGGGGCCTCAAGAACAGTGAGGTGATATTTTGCGCCGCTGGTGTCCTGTCGGCGTCGCCGCTCACGTACTCTCTGCGCCGCAACGACAAAGACTACGTGGTGTTCTGCTTTGCCAAGGCGGAGCACGCGGAGGCGTTCCGTGAGACATTCGGCGGGGAACGGTTGCCGACGGGCAGCCGGAGGTGACCCTGAAAACAAGGAGCGACCCTAGTGCGTTGTTCACGACAAACGCAAGGCGAGTTTAGGAAGGAGGACCGGA
>JASHYD010000389.1 GCA_030043175.1 Xanthobacteraceae bacterium
GGCTGTTCGTGGCGCAGGTTCTCCATCTGCTCCTCGAGTCGCGCCTGCGCTGCGAGGCATTCATTCCATCGCCGTTCGAGCTCGCCGGCGACCAGCCGGTTGTCAGGATCAACCGCATCGTATTGCCGGCGTGCACGCATCGCTTCGTAGCGTGCTTGTTCCAATGCCAGCTCGCACTGTCGCAGCCTCTCTACGCCAGCTTGCTCATGGTCAGCGATCAATTGGAGTGCTGCTTCCATGGCCAACGGTGATACCGCGCGCAGCACCTCTGCCGATACCGCCGCGTCGATGCGCATATTGCTAAATGCAATGCAGTTCTTGTTGCTGAGGTTCGCGATGTCGGTTGTGCAAACATAGCGCGCACCCTTGCGTTCATTGTGATGCACCTTCAGCTTGCGTCCGCAGTGTCCGCATCGTAGCAGTCCAACCAGAAGTCCACTGCCATTACGCACCGAACCTCGCACCATCGCCCCTTTCATGTTTGCGTTTCCTGCGATGACCTTCTGGTTCCGATCATACTCCTCCCACGTGATGTAGCCATCATGGTGGTTGTGAATCACCACATCCCACTCCTCCGGCCGGCGCACGATACCGTGAGTGGCGACCTTGCGTCCTCCCTCGAATCGAACTCGGGTGAACGTGCGACCGTACACATACGCTCCAGCATAGACGGGATTGGTGAGGAGCCTGTGCACAGTATTGTAGCGCGGCAAGCGTTATTGCACGGTGCGCCGCTGGCCACCGCGGACAGCAATTGGGAGCTCAATTCGTTCCTGCCGCAGCCACAAGACAAGCTGGCGCACGCTGCCAATCTCAGCGAACTTCCGGAACACGAGCGACAGCGCCTCGCGGATCCGCTTGTCCGGGTCTTGTTCCAGGCGATCATCAGCACCGCGTCGATAGCCGATCGCCACTGTCGTGTTCAGCTCGCCGCGCGCTGCCTTCAAACGCAGCGCCTCCTGTGAACGCTGCCGAAACAGCGAGAGCTCGAGCTCGCTGAATGTTCCCTTCAGACCCAAAAGCAACCGATCGTTGACCAATCGGGGATCGTAGACTCCATCCTCATCGATGATCAGGCTGTTAACAACGACACAGAATTCCAGGAGCGTATGCCAGTCGCGGCCATTGCGAGCCAACCGCGAAGCCTCGATCGCAAACACCGCGCCCGCGGTACCGGCGCAGATTGCCGCAAGCAGACGCTCGAAGCCGGGCCGAGCGGCGCCGCCGCCCGAACGACCAAGATCATCGTCGATGACGATGACATTCTCCCAACCGAGAGAGCGCGCTCGCGCCTCCAGAGCATATTGCCGGCGTCGGCTCTCGGGGTTGTTGAGCAATTGGTCCGGCGTTGATTGCCGGACGTAGACGTATGCATCGCGCGATAGATGCTCAGGGGTGAGTTTATTCATCGGCGGGCTCGCGCACGTCGGCCGCGATGTGCGGTGCCATGAGCAGCTTTAGCAGAGACGCTAGTTCTTTCTGAATAGGCGCGGGTATTCGCTTCGGATCGAGTGTGTTTATCGGGCGCACAAACAGATCGGGTTGGCGATTGCCGTCTAGTCGATTGATCATCGTCCTCCTCCCTCATCCGAGTCGCAGGTGATGAGGATAGAAGTATGCTATCGATCAAGCTACGCAGCGCGTAGAGTGCCTCAAGAGGCAGGCGCGGTCGTTCGACTATTGCAAGCTGCGCCGCCCATGGTTCCGTCATCCAAGCCGGCAACAGCGCGGTGCCATCGCCTTGCTCAATGACGAAATGAGCGCTGCCGCCATGCTGTAACCGGCGTACGACGGCAACGCGCTCGCCTGTACGCGGGTGATGCGGGTATTGGATCAGAACATCAAACAGATGTTTCTGGGCAGTATGTCGCCGTCTCGAAAGGAACAATGTCTGAAGTCGAGTTGCACGTCTTGCGCGCCCGCCTCGACGGCGGGATTCGCAACAAGGCCGCTCGCGGCGAGCTGCGTCGGGGTCTCCCCGTCGGCTTCATCTGGGGTGAGGAAGACGGCGAAGTGCGATTCCATCCCGACGAGGCGGTCTGCAACGCCATTCGCACTGTGTTTGACAGGTTCAAGGACCTCGGATCGGCCCGCCGCGTCTGGCTGTGGTTTCGCAGCGAAGGTCTCTCGTTTCCGATGCAAACCCGCTACGGCGGCAGCATCCGTTGGGTCGAAGCCAGCTACATCGCGATCTATCATGTGTTGACAAATCCCGTGTATGCTGGCGCCTATGCCTATGGCAAGAGTCGCCATGACGTCACGCTCGATGATTCGGGAGCGCGCAAGAAGCGCGTGCGCAAGCTGCCGCGATCGCAATGGGCCGTGCTCATCCCCAACCATCATGAAGGCTTCATCGACTGGAGCACCTATGAGGCCAATCGCATCCGCATCAGTGCCAACACGCATCCGCGGCCTCATCAATCAGGCACCGGCGCCGTGAGAGAGGGAGCCGCCTTGCTGCAAGGTGTTGCCGTCTGCGGGCACTGCGGACGCAAGCTGCTCACTCATTACACCGGCCGCACCGCTTCGCCTGGTTACCACTGCCCCGGCAACAGGATCGAGAATGGACGCGGCTTCTACTGTCTCAGCGTCGGTGCCGTCCAGATCGATGATGCGGTGGCGCAGGCAGTGCTGGCCGCGCTCGCACCGCTGGGCATCGAAGCCGCGATCGCCGCCGCTGACCGGATCGAGGCCGACCGCGACGGAGCGCTGGCACAGTGGCGTCTCACGGTGGAGCGCACGACCTATGAGGCGCAGCGCGCCGAGCGCCGTTATCGCGCCATCGATCCAGACAACCGTCTTATCGCACGTAGCCTCGAAGCCGAATGGGAAAAGTCGCTGCGCGAGCTCGAGGACGCCAAAGCACAATTGGCGCGCCGCGAACAGCGGCGTCCCAGAACGCTCAGCGCTGACGAGCGAACTCGTTTGCTCGCTCTCGGCACCGATCTGCGGAACGTATGGCAGGCGCCGACCACGACGGCACGCGACAAGAAGGAACTGCTACGAGCCTTGCTCGAAGAAGTTATCGTTGCTGTCAACAAGGATGAAGGTCGCGCACACCTCACACTGCGGTGGCGCGGTGGCGCTCTTGACGAGATCGATCTCGACCTGGCGCGTCGCCGCGTTGCGCCGGTGCGCACCGACGAAGACACCGTGGCGCTGGTGCGCCGCCTCGCGGTCCACTATCCCGACGCCGTCATCGCTGGCATTCTCAATCGTCAACAACGCACCTCGGCCTACGGTCATCGCTTCACCGCCCACATTGTCAGCAGCCTGCGTCGCAATTGGAACATCGCTCGCTACGAGCTGCCGACCACGCCACCCGAGGGTGAGTTGCTTAATATCAAACAAACAGCGGATATACTCGGAGTCGCTACTTCGACCATTCATCGCTGGCTCAATGACGGCATCATCGCTGGAGAACAGCTCACCCCGGGCGCTCCTTGGCGCATTCGCATCACTGATGATTTGCGTACGCGCGTCGCGGAAGAGGCGCCCGAGGGGTATCTCACGATGTATCAGGTCATGCGCCGCCTCGGCGTTTCCCGGCAGACCGTGTGGCAGCGTGTCAAGCGCGGTGAGATCGAAGCTATCCATGTCAGGACCGGACGCAAGAAAGGCCTGCGCCTCAGGCTCAATTGCTCACAATCCGACCTATTCAACAAAGCCTCATGAACGTCGCGCTCGGGACATGTTGGCATCCGACCCCGCGCGCAACAATGCTGATTGGTACGCCGCTCGATGTCTGCGTCTCATCGACACGTTCATCGGCGCGCGATGCCGGGGCTCTCATCGATGTTCAATGACCGCTGCTGCTCCAACTTCAAGGTGCCTTCCCGTCGGCTTCGTCTGGGGTGGAGGAAGATGTCACCCCCGGGCGCTCATTGGCGCATTCGCCTCACCGGAGATTTGCGTTCGCTTGTCGCCCAGAAAGCGCCTGTGGCAGCGTGTCAAGCGCGGCGAGATCGAAGCCATCATGTCAGGCGCGAACGCAAGAAGGCCTGTGGCTCAAGCTGAATTGCCACAACCCGACCTCTTCAACCAAGCCTCGTAAACATGGGTGCAGTATGAAGCACGATCCAAATACTTGCGTATGTCGACGTCAAACACCCAGTGCTGTCTGTGCACTGTAATGACGCCTGATAGTTGGTTCAGCGCCTGGTGCGCAGATCGCCCTGGCCTGAAGCCGTATGAGCATGACAGAAAGTCCTGCTCATAGACAGCCTCCAGTACCATAGCAATTACTCTCTGTGCCACCTTATCTTCGAACGAAGGCACGGTCAGTGCAAACTGCACACTGGCTCAGTCAGACTTTGGGATCGGCTGAGATAACCCATCCCTTTCATCCCCTTCGGGGCCGTCGATTTGCTGTGTTGAAGCTCAGAAAAGGCTCTGGAGTCGAGACTCTGAGCTTACGCCACCCCGAAAGGGGCTCGTTTGCGGTCCCACGCGAATGGACTGACTGGGCAC
>JASHYD010000032.1 GCA_030043175.1 Xanthobacteraceae bacterium
CGGCACCTCGGACGATGCACTCAAGGCGCACGCCAACAACTGGCGCCGCTACGAAGAAAGCGCGCGAGCTGCCGGCAACACGCCGGACCGGCGCAACTGGCGCATCGTCACGTTCGCGCATGTCGCCGAGACGCGCGAGCAAGCGCATGCCGATGTCAAGTTCGGGCTCGAGAACTTCAAACGCTATTTTTCCGAGGTCGCGACCTTTCCGATCGTCCCACCCGACGTGACCGGCGATCCGGCCGAGTATCTGGTCTCAACCGGCCTTGCGTGCATCGGCACGCCCGAGGATTGCGTGCGCCATTTCGAGCGCCTGTGGAGGGGTTCGGACGGCGGCCTCGGCGGCATCCTGCTGCTCGCGCACAACTGGGCCGACTGGGCCGCGACCAAGCACAGCTACGAATTGATGGCACGCTACGTCCACCCGCAGTTCCAGCGTGACGCCAACGCGCTACGTCAGTGGAGCTATGACGACGCCAAGTCGAAGTACGAGACGGCCGGCGTTGCGTCACGCGCCGCTGTGCAAGCCGCAATCGACACGTATCAGGCCGGGAAGAAGGCGTAACGGGGCACGCCGCTGAGCGGGCGAGCCGCACGGCGGAACTGAGTCAGCGTCGATCATCAGATGGGACTCCCACGTGCGCGCAGAACGCTGGCGGCCGCGCCCCCTCGCCGGTGGCGGTTGGCATGTCGGCAGAAAAATCTCTATGTCGGTGTCAGCCCCAGTGTGGTGAATTCAACACAAAACAGGGAGGGGACAATACCGACGACAAGGCTCTGTCACGTACGCAGTCCTGCGCCATGGGTCGCAGCGCCGGGCATCGAAGCTACGATCACCGCCGCGCTAGCATAGAGGCCGCACGACGGAGCGCTGGCGCAGTGGCGATCGAGCGCGCAAACTATGAGGCGCAGCGCGCCTGTCTGCGAGGGGTGGACGGCGTCCGTCCGGCCGGTTGGCCGTCGATCCGATCGAAGGTCGGGTTCGAAATCGCGAAATAAAGCGATCGCGCCTACTGCCCAAGCTGCCGGGCGCGATTGAAATATCGCAGGTCGGGGGGAGGCTGGTCCTTCCTCGTGGGCATGAGGCGTCCCTCCTCACTCAGCGTGTAGTCCTGTTTTCCGATCTCCACGTGATTGTTGTTCTCGGCACAGGTGACCTCGCGCCAATAGGGCCGGCGATCGGCCTCGCGATGGTAACTTTTGGTGACAACCCAAGGGCGGGTGAGCGCATGGTCGATCACCGTGACCTCATCGTGGAAGATGTTGGGATCGGATTTGTCGAGGTAAATCCGCTCCCTGACGACGGTCAGGTTGTCCTCGTGCAGGGGAATTCCGCTGTCATCGTAAGTGCGGGGCCCCTTCAAGCCGCGCGTCTCAACCTCGAGCACGTCGTAGCGCCCGTTTCCACCCGTATCGATCCAGGTGCCGATGGAATACCCGAGGTAAGTTGGCTCGAATTCGGTAGGCCAACCGCGCCCATCGGTATAAATGCGACGATTGTCGTTGATGTGTTCGACTGTGATGTAGGTGGTGCGGGGCGTGACAATCACCTCCATCTCACCGTAGCCGTTCACGACCCTCGGCATGCCTGGTGAAATACAGCTATTGACCTGAGCCAGACCCTGCCCGCCGGAGGCCTGATCCTTGAGGTTGGCCTCGAATAAGGCCTGATATTCATGGGTAAGCGGCGCCTGTTGTCCGAGACCCCAAGCTTTGCTCGTATCAAATCGCGCGGACTCTCCGATCGGGCGCCACTGTCCCTTGAAGTCAGGATACCGGGTCTCGTCCCAGGCGCGACCTTCGGCTACCGTAATGCAGAGCGCTGCCAGGATCGCAAACGCATCGATCGCGTTTCGGTATCGCATGGTCGTTCTCCCTTGTTGGTGCGACCAGCGGCTTGACCACGCCGCCGGTGCCGCACCGCTACCGGTCAGTGCGTCTTAAAATAGCTCAGATCGGGAGGCGGCTGATCCTTTCGGGTGGGCATGAGTTCACGATCGGGGCTTAGATAGTAGAGCTCCTTGCCGATCAGCACGTTTGCGGTGGTTGCCGCGCAATCCTCCTGGCTATGAATCGGGTAGTTCCCGGGATCGCGCTGGTAGCTTTTCAACACAGTCCACGGCCGCGTATAGGCGTGGTCGATCAACGTGATCTCGTCGTGCAGGATCACCGGATCGGCCCTGTCGAAAAAGACGCGCTCCTTCACGATCGACTGGTTGTCGGCATGGACCGGCAGGCCCGTCGGGTCCAGAGCCCGCGGACCCTTGAAGTAGCGGGTCTCAACTTCAAGCAGGTTAAAATGGCCGCTGCCGTCGCCATCGACCCACTTACCGATCGAATAACCCTGGAAGCTCGGCTCGACCGCCTTCGGCCAGTCGCGCCCGTCAGTGTAGATGCGGCGATGATAGCCGCTGTTGTGATTGAGCAGGATGTGGGTAACGTCCGGCAGCACGATGATTTCCATCTCACCATAGACCGTCATCGACGCCGGCATGCCGGGGGGCATGCAACGTGCGCCAGACTGCCAATTGCCCTGGCCGCCACTCGCCTGGTCGGCCAAGCTCGCCTCATGAATCGCCTGATACTCAGGCGTCAGCGGGGCCTGTTGACCCCGGCCCCACGGCTTGGTCGGGTCGAACGACGGCTGGCCGCCTGGCCGAAGATTAACCCTGCGCCACACGCCGAAGAGGTCTGGATATTTCGAATCGTCGAAGGCCTGGGCCGTCGCTATCGACGCCAACAGCCCCGCTATCGCAATCGAGATCGATCTTCGGAAAAGCATGGCCGTTCTCCCTATGATCAGGCCCGAAACGTGCAACGGGAGGGCCATCTCGGTCGAAAACGACCGTTGAAGTAACCGGCTCCCGGCACGGCGGCCAAGCAAAACTCCGAGCCTCCGCGCGTGTCTTCGGACGCCTCCGGCGTCAACGCTACCCCATTTCGCCGCGCATGGGGAAAGACATTTGTCTGAAAAAGTACGCCGACGCAGTCAAGGGGAGGAACAGCGGTCAGAGCGACCCTAATTATGGCACGGATCGTTTGCAGAATGATTTGGAGACGCAATCGTCGGGTTTGCCGACCCAATGACGCAACAGCCAGCAACGTTGTGCACCAGAACACTGGCCATCGCTGCGTTAAGCACACACGCGCTCAACCGCAGACCACTTAGGAGGGAACACGCATGGAGGCAAACAAGGCCTATTTCATGGTTCGAGCAGAGGTAGCAAGCGAATCCGAGCGTGCGAAATTCGACCAATGGTATGGAGCGCACCATTTGCCG
This sequence comes from Xanthobacteraceae bacterium, assembly GCA_030043175.1. Next base: position 3,281 of record JASHYD010000032.1, read on the forward strand.
TTGGCGATGGACACATTGCACGCCGACAAAGGCTGGCGCTTCTGGAGCCGCAGCGACCCATCGGTCCACTATGCGATGTACGAGTTCAAGGACATGGCAACGCTGCGCAAAAGCCTGGACTCTCCCGGTTTCAAAATGCTGGTTGGCGATTTTGACGAGGAGTGGCCGCGGGTAACGCGTAGCCGTGACCTGATCGAAATCGTGCAAGAGGCCTGACGGCCATTCCTGCCCCACAGAAACGCTGCCGAAAATCGTCTTCGAGTGTGGTCGGTATCAAGGCGGGTCGGCAAGACCGACGCTCAACGGGTCGGAGCGGTTGGCTGCTCGATTTCGAGTGAGCAAGGTGGACCGGCATCGACTGGCCGGATCGCTGGTGTGATACCGCAAATGACCCAGCGATCAGGAATTTCTACTTTGCAGCGGACCCCGTCGCGGGCATGCACGAGGTTGACCGCGCCACCGAGTGAATAGGGTATCATGTCGCGAATCACGCTGGTGCCATAACCAGAGTGGATTTGCGGCACCACATGTGGGCCGCCGCGTTCCTGCCAATGGACACAAAACCCGCTCTGAGCGCCGCGCATCCAGCGGACCGAAACATGGCCGCCGGGGACCGAAAGCGCGCCGTACTTCGCGGCGTTGGTAACCAGCTCATGGAGCACCATTGCCATCGCCTGGCCTGCCTGCGGCTTCAGAAAGACTTCGAGGCCATCGATGTCGGTATTGCTCTTCGTCGCATATGGTGCAAGCTCACGCCCGACGAGTTGTCGCAGCGGTATCCCTTGCCACCGACTGGCGCTCAACAGCTCGTGCGTCGTTGCCATCGAGCGAACACGGCCCTCGAGGGCGGCTACGAATTCGCCTAACGAATTGCGTCCCTGCACGGTGTGCGAAACGACAGCGCTTACAGTCGCCAGCGCGTTCTTGACTCGATGGTCGAGCTCCGCATTCAGCAGTTTCCGATGCTCCTCGGCCTGCTTACGCTCGGTGATATCGATGTTGACACCGAGCACCCGTCGTGGGGACCCATTATCGTCGTATTCGATAAAACTGCGGGCATCGATCCACCGCACCTCACCATCGCGAACAATTCGATAATCCGTATTGTATTCGCGCCGGCGATCTCCGAACGCCCCGCTGCGGAGCGATTGTAATCGCTCCACGTCCTCTGGATGCACGCGAACCAGCCATTCGCTGCGCGGGATCTCGGCGGTGTCCTCAGGAAAGCCGTGGATGGCCGCATAGCCCGGTGAAATTTCCATTCTCTCGGTATCGGTGTCATAGGCGAAACTGCCGACGAGCGCGGCCCGTTCCGCTAACGTGCGCTGCACGCTCTGCTCGGCGAATGACTGCTCCGCCCGCTCGCGTTCCCTGATGTCTCGGGTGATCTTGGCGATGAGTGCAATCAGGAATCCCCAACAACTGAGGACCAACCCGCCGAGCAGCAGGTAGCCCTTTTCATTGAGAGCGAAGCACTTCAGCGCACTCGGTATCAAAATTCCTGACATGTAGAGGAATGCCGCCGACGGCACGGTCGACAGCAGGATGGTGCCAGTCGCGGCCATACCAACCGCTAGCGCGACGACTATCAGCTCTTGGTCGCGCGACAGTACACCCAGGTACAAAACAGCCAAGCTGTTCCAAGGCACGGCCATAAAAAACGCATAGATGATTACCTTCCTCGCCTCTCGTTTGCAGTTGCGCGGCGATCCCCCGCGCTTCGTGAGGTGGCGATAAAGGGGCGGCAAAGCGAGAGAATAGGAATAGGAGCACCAAATGATCAGCTGCGCCTGCGGCACCGATCCCGCGAGCGCAACAGCCACAATGGTCGTGTTCACCAGGTGACCAGTTATCGAAAAAGGCGGCACCCGCGAGGGGAGGGTGAGCTGGCGCCCTTGAAATTGAGATAGGTTCGATTGCATGGAAACCCGGAACTCTCGCCCATCCACCGAAGGTTGCCCACACTCGCCGATGTTTGGCATGCTTTGGGACGGCAACAATAGTACTAATATCGATGTGGCTTTCACTAATCTTGGTGCAGATAGCAAGGCAGGATGGAAGGTTTCGTCATGAACGTCCCCCGCTGGCTACCTGCCGTCCCGCAGCAATGGCGACAATCATCGTGCCACGAAAACTGGTCTAATTTAAGTCGCAGCAGCAGGCCAGAGCCACGCGGCACCACGCACGCCACTAGAGTCGCCGTGAAGCGCGGGCACAATCGGTGTATCGATAGAATCAGAGAATACGTATCGACCCACAAGGGTACGTAGGCCTTGATAAAGTTGCGGAACGTTTGAAAGCCCGCCACCTAGAACAATGAGGTCGGGGTCGAGAATGTTAATTACCCCCGCTAATCCTCGCGCTAATCGGCGTTTATAGGTCTCCAGGCATTCCACTGCGGTGCTGTCCCCAGCATTTGCTGCTGCGGCTACTTCGACTGCCGTCAATTCCATGCCTGTGCTACGCCTATATTCTTGTGACAGCCCAGCCCCGGAAAGAAAGGTCTCGATGCAATCGGACTTACCGCAATAGCATGGCTTTTCTTGCCGCTCTTGATCGGCAATCCACGGTAGTGGATTGTGTCCCCATTCCCCAGCGATCCTATTGCGTCCTCTGAGAATCTTTTTATCTACAACAACGCCGCCGCCAACACCTGTGCCGAGGATAAGACCGAACACTACGGGTGCCGCCGCAGCCGCGCCATCAATAGCTTCCGACAACGCGAAGCAGTTGGCATCATTCTCGATCCGGACCGGTCGTCCCAGTGTCGCGCCGATGTCTACGTCGAATGCCTTGCCGTTCAATATAGTACTGTTCGAATTTTTGATATGCCCATCCAGCGGGGAAATTGATCCTGGCGTACAAATTCCTACGGTGGCCCATTGTCCTGACTTCTTCTCAGCGAAATCGACCAGCTCGGAAATTGTTCTAAGGATCCCCAAATAGTCGCCTGCAGGAGTTGGGACGCGATGGCGCACAACTGGGACTCCATTATCTCCAAGGGCAACCACCTCTATCTTCGTGCCGCCCAGATCAATTCCTATTCTCACCTTACCTCCTGTCACGCCTTAAGGTTGAAGTAGCCCCATCAGCAGGATTCAGTTCGACCGGGTTAGATTCTCGGCCGCTCCAATCTCCTCACCTACGACATCGGGCTGTGTGTAGGTGCAGTTGCAGTTAGCATGCGGGTGCGCCAGCGTCCTTCAACGGAACTCCCTTCGCGCCGCGTTCCGACGCCGCGGAGCTTCTGCCTGCCGCGGATGCCCGCCAACTTTACGCCGAGGGACGCGAACGGGGTACAGCAGATGGTGCGACTTCCTTTCGGCTATAACCTTCCCGCGACATCCAACGGGCGTGGGCCGCTGGGCCACGTACTGTCGCTGCACGCGGGCATGAGCTACGAAGCGCTCGTTTGCGATCGCCTTGGCCAAAACGACGCGCCGATCACGCTTATGCAGGAAGAAGACCCGCCTCGCCGTCGGACACAATGGCGGTTTGGCTCCGGTGGAGAACTGGGACATCCCGACGTTTTTCTGGCGGGAGCCGGCGCGCTGCGTTCGGCGGCGAACAACATCCTGACGCTCCCGAGGCCAATCTCAGTTTCGTCAAGGCGCCGTTGGGCTCGCGGCTAAGTGTTTCCGTTCCGTACCTATGTTGCTTCGCAACACTTAATCGTGAGGGACGAGGAATCTGAGAAACGTCGGCTGATTGGTGCCGACCATAGGACTGTGCAAAGGACCAAGGTGGAGCTCATGCCCGGTACCTGCCCGGTCTTGGCCTTCCAGACCCTGGGCCCTGTCTGGTCGGTCATGCCAACGCACGAGGGCCGGCAACGAGCGCCACGAGCATCAAGGCGTCAAACCCATGCCGACCGCCCGCCATCGGCGGGTGAGCCATCCAGCCGCAACCCGCTTGGCCGCCTCCTCGCTCTCCCATAGTTGGTTCCTAGAATCAGGCTTTATTGGAGCCATTTGCCACCCGAGGGCTCGGGGACAAAGGCGAGATACCTCGCAGAGGCGTCCGACAAGCGCCTGTGCTTTAGCTCTGTCAGTCGCTCTGGACATGCTTTTCCCGCTTCGACATTGCCAATGCTTCGAACCGATTCGGTGGGCGCGGTAGGTGCGCGTCAGCCGCGTCGCGAGCCCGCTGCGGGATCAGGGCGGCGATCGTGTCGCTATCGAACCTATGGCTGTCGCGAGGAGTTGCTCGGTGGCACCGTGCGGAGGCAGTTGCGTCCAATACCACCTATTCTTTTCTATTTCGTTCCAGGCGTCGAGTCTCAAGAGACGTCAGACATTCTTCGTACATGTCTACCGCGAGGTCTGGAAGAGAGAGCGTATTGTCTACGACCTTTTTAATTCTTGGATTGTCTTTGCCCATAGCAAGTAGTCCTACTACAGTTTGTTCTGCCTCCGTATACCTGGACATTTTACTCCTCCCAATAGCGATACCGAACTGGAAAGTATGCTGCCGAATGGGAGCACAATGCGGCGCCTCTGGGATGTTTCTCGGCGTCGCTACACTAGCCAGTACACACTATCACACCGGCGATCGGGCCTGGCGCGCCATTAAAATGCCGGCCTGCGCTCGTCGCGTCTCTTGCCCACGTACATCATCAACATCTCATTGCGCGTTGCGCGCTAAACCCAAAAATTCCAATTCGTCCTTCGCCTTCTCCGTTCTTTCCTCGCAACAAAATGGGATTAGCGGCGCTTACCGGCGGTCAAAATAGCGAGCACGCCGCCGCCCCGGAACTCCACGACTTGCACTTGCGGCGACATCCATTGCCGCAACCGGCCTTGCGTTCGAGTTCGGATTGGTAGCGCAGATCGCGGCACATCCGACAAGCCCAGCGATCGCCTTTGAGGTAGAGCAGCCCACATCGCCGATTGCGGGCACCCAAACGAACATGGCCGATGGCCGCCGCGGGCAAAGTGAAGGGTGCGATCGACTGACCGCCAGCCCGTAGCGCAGGATGATGCTCTCACGCCGGACAACACGCTAATGGCGCTGGCGGACTCGCCATTACGCGCCCATCGCCACGCAAAGGCCCTGCCAGGGGGTGAGCAGATTGCGACGATGCCAATTGCGCACGTCGATCGATCGTTGGGCTTCGCACCGGGCGCCGCCGTACTGGCCGGGGTAGCCGGTCCACACCTGTTTACATTTTGGTGGTATCTTATTGATCTTGTTAGATAATTTGCGTATCAGGCGGGACAGGCTGGGGGACCCAGCCGCTAATGTTTCTTCGGCAGCCGGCACAATCCACGGCGGTTCCTGAATGGAAAGCTGCGCTAGCGCGTGACGGCGTCCGCCGTCGAAGCCCGCGCCAAAAATCTATTGGACGCAACCTTCTGCTTGGGGAAAAGTCCACCCATCCCCGCGCCGCACGGCATCGCCATGCGCGAGCACCTGCGCCAGAGGGACGATTCTTGCATGTCGAAATTGGTCACCCAGCAGTGCCAGCAAAACGCTAGGGGGCAAGCGGCAAGCTCTCGTCGATATTGCCAGTGCCTGGGCTTGTTTAATAGTTACTATTAGCGCGTTTGCGATGCGTCTTAAATTGCGAGGAATTGTGGGCAGGATCGTTTCGCGGATGGAAGGATTTTTGGCCGTGGCGGTCGCTTGCCATTTTGGTGCGAACGCGCAGGACTTAGACAGAGCCGTATCTGGATTCGCGGTGGCTCCCCCCGCAGGATACGTTGCAACGCCAGGCGCGACTGCATCACCGTCGCGGGTGGCGCTGCGCCTGACCAAGCCTACCGAACCCGGCGTTATCTGCGAGGTCTCCTTTGAGGTCCTACCTGGCTTCGAGCATTTCAGCCAAGAGATGCTCAACCGACAGATCGACAATCCGGATTGGGAGGCGTTCTACCGCGAAGGGCTTGCTGACTTTTACAGGATTGAGAGCGTCGAGCGCTTCGATCATGCAGACGTGCGCGGGGCCGTAGTGCGCGGCATTTCGAAACCGAAGCCGACGATTCGGAATTGGGCCGCCGACCAACCGACGCTCATTTTCATCTTCTACACCCCCAAGGGCGTGAGCAAGGTCGCTTGCGTGGCCCCTCGGCCAATCTTTGAGGCGCGCCGTCCTGAATTCGAGGCAGTGGCGCGCGGCATCACGTTGGCGCAATGAGGTTGGGTCAAACTTGCCGCCTTCCGGCTCGCCTGCCCGTCCCGATCCGGCGTTCACCCGGTCGGGCACTACGATCACAAGTGGCGTCGGCGATCGCAATTGGCGTCGGTGGTATGGGAAGCATCCGATGCCCGAAGGTCGCCTCCATGCACGTCGATCTCGTTGTCGGTGGAACAAGAATTTGTCTGACAGAACTTAAATGGTGGCCGCACTGCCCTGACAGAGATCTTCGCCTCGTCTCGCTAGCGCTGATCGCCGAGCAAGGTCTGCTAACTCAGGCTCGGCATCGAGATCGAACCCAAGGGCCACGGGCAGCAAAACGGCTGCCAAGAAAGCTGCTCGGCAAGATTGGCGATTCCGTCGCCGTGCTTCGGCGTTGGTGCGTCTCTATCTGCTTCTTGCTGCGCCGTTCGTATTGGCCTTTCTGCCTCCCGGTGCGTTACCGCAACGGGAACAGATCGTCATCAAATATAAAGCCACCCTTCATGGCGTCCCTGGTCAACGGATCAGGGCCCCGTCCCTCCGCGAAGGCGCGCTCTTCCATGCGCCGACCATGCATGATCCCCGGGAGACCATAGTTTCCCTCAATGCAGCGGGGCTCGTAATAAAGTCTGTTATCAGCATCGGTCTGCCTGGTGAAGTCTTGCTTGGCGGTCCACGGTCGCGTCCACACGGTCGGATCCTCAGCGGTCACGACGTATTCGAGCGACGTCGGCCCCGTCCGTGTCCAACGCTCCACCAGGTGCAAGTTCTCCCGTGAACCCTGGTAATCGGTCTTGGGGCTGAAGTTCGTCACGTCGATCACGAGCGTATTGCTCTCCCAACGGCCGCGCGAGTCGCCGTACCACTGGCGGATATGGGCCGGCAGGTGCGGGCTCCCGTTCATGACGATGTTACGTTGCCACCCTTGCCCCTGACCGACATCGTAGAAGATCGCGATGCCGCCGGGCGTCTGCACGATGCGGCGGAAGCTGCCGTTGTTGGTTCCGAATTCGGGAAGCCCGCCGGTCAGGCAGCGCTCCGCGAGCGAACTGTCTTCCGGACCATCGTTGCGATTCATCCGGCCGGTGTTGTAGCGCAGGGCAAGCTCGGCGCGCCGCGGCGATGGCGTGGGATCGTATTTCCAGCCCCTGCAGGCCGGCTCTTCGTTCTTGCATGTCTCGGTCGATTGCAACAAGGCGAGACGAAACTCGCGTTCAGCAGCAGCAGTCCTTTGGGCCCCTGGCGTTAACGGCGGCATCCGGCCATTCGGCGGATCGACAATCAGCGAGGTTCGCGTGCCGGCGCGCTTGAAGGAGACGAACACGTTGTTATAGGAACCAGAGACGTCCCGCTCGGTCCCGCGCTCCGCTCGCCTTTCGCGACCGAGGATCTCCGATCGCGCTTTGTCAATTTCAAGTCGCTGTGCCTCTGTGAAAAATTCCTGGTTCGCGTACTTCGCGGGGCGCTGCAACGGGGTATCGGTTTCGTCGGTCCAAATGCCCTGCAGGTCAGGTTCGCCCCAGGGCGTTTTCAGCGCCGGGGTTAGCGCGGCGGAATTTGCCGGTTGAGCCGATGTCCGTGAAGTGGGCGTCGAAATGACTGCGCTGACGGCTATCACCGCGGTGATGGCCATGGACATCGAGCCCGAGAATTTGCACATGACGAATCTCCTTTTCCCTGCAGTACGTTACGGTTCGCCATGAGTCCAGAATATGGACCCAGCAACGACCGCGTTGGCCTTCGGCCCGGATGCAAGTTGAGGGCCAAGGGTGGCGGTTTATTCAGGGGGCACCACCGGGGTCTTTTGTCGTCCATCGCGTGGCTCACGCTTGCCATGTTGCAACAATGTCGCCTTCTGGCCGCTCGCTTCAACCAATATGAAAAGGATTTAACGATTCTCTCTGGTCGGGAGTGAGAACTTGAACGAAGACGAGTCTTTCCGGCCCGGGATCTGGCCTGCATCAAAGCCCCGCTCGGATGGCTCAGATCATCCTCGCCCGTGAGTGTCGCGACAGTTCGAGGCCGGCCATGGAATTCGGAGCACAGGCGATTGCCTGCTCCACAGCATGAGCCCGGCACCGCTCACGAGGTCGTTGGCTGAAGCCGTCCTCGATCGCCGTGATGGTGAAGCTTAACCCACGGGGCCGCTTGCGATTGAACCTGCTGGGAGATCACCCGAAATCAGCGTCCGCGAAAAACCGTTCGCACGACGCCGGCGAGATCAGCCACGCTATTGAACAATGTTCACAGTCGTGGTACACCACGTGAACGATGTTCATATTGGAGGGCCGAACGATCGAGCTCGCGGGATCCCAAGCGCGCGGCCACACGTGTTCGTCGCCGCGCGAGATATCGCAATGTGCATCCCCACTCATAACAGGCGTTAACGGACCAGACACCGCCACCCGCGGCCAGATCGGAAATCGCCGCAATCTCATTAAGATAAGATAAGGACTGGGTGTTCGCGCCAGTAACGCCGACGCCAAGCGGTCGAGCGCCGGCGCAATGACGCGAGACCCCGGAACGGGCGAGAAGCACGCATCGCGCAAGGCCATCATTCGCTCGCGTCGGAGCCTGGCATGCGTGACCGGACCGTGAGCCACCGGTCGCACCCGGCCATGTTACATTGGCGTAGATGCCGGCACCGCCATCTTGCAGGGCGACCTCGACGTGCCGCCCGAGCCCCGGAAATGGCCAATGCAGGGTGCGGCGCAGGAATGGCATCGGTGCGGCGTCAATGCGCGTAGACCCGCTATTCCGGTGATCGATGTCCGCCGCGGCGCGTCGCAAGCCTGCCTCATCGAGCGCACACAAACTGAAGCCGTCGTGAGACGCGGAGACTCAACGATCGCCAATAACTGGCATCCGACAAGCCCTGCACGCGACGGCTATTGGAAACAGCGGAGTGCCTATCTCCGGCGCCCCGACGATTCCGAGAGGCGGCGCAAATGCCTCGAAGAGGAGGGGCCGGGCGAATCCTTCGAATGGGTGCGCGAGCCAGTGTTGAACCGATTCACCCGATTAGCGGTCGAAACATCGGCCGCAAACGGAGAACTGCATGTTCT
>JASHYD010000390.1 GCA_030043175.1 Xanthobacteraceae bacterium
CGCAGATGGGTCTGGCGAGGACGCCCGGGGCTTGTCTGTTCGGCAAGCCTTGAGCGCTGGAGGGCAGCCTTGCCGTCACCCGCCGTTCGGCGCGCGCAACAATTCCTCGACGAGAGCGACCGATGCGCACAGTTGAACACCTACTTTCGCCCGAAATCCTGCAGTAGATCGTCGATCTCGCCAGCCGCGGAGAGCCCCAGTCGGCGATCATCGAGGCGGCAGTCACGTCGTTCCTGTCCCCGGACGGTGCCGATCGTCGCGAAGGCGCGGCATGACCCAACGAAACTATCCTTTGTGTACGCTAGAGCCCTCTATAGCCCTACACCCCGACTTCAGTTGTTGCATTCCGCGAAACCTGTGCCTCTTTAATTGTCCCCGGCATTTGACCGCCCAGGCGGTCGCAAACTTCGGGGACGGCGGTGGGAACAATTTCTCTCAAATCGGAAGCGGCTTCGCGCAGTGTTCGCATGCTGCGTCGGCCTACGATCACTGGCTGGCTGGAAGATCCGGGTCGCCTGTGGATCGATCGCCCGACCGGGGGCCCTAGCGACACCGGGAAGCGACTGTCGGTGGAAGACGGCGAGCGCATCGTGCGTCTCGTCGCCCACCATGTCGGCGCCGAGGTGCATCCTAGATCGCCGCGTCTTTCGGCCGAACTGCCGGAGACCGGAGAACGCTTCGAAGGCCTGATCGCGCCGACCGTCGCCGCACCGGCCTTCGCCATCCGCAAGCCAGCGGTCGCAATTTTTCCTCTCGCAGACTACGCCCGCGCCTGCATCATGACGGCGGAACAGGCCGAACTCCTCTGTGACGCTGTTTCCTCCACCGAACGGTCGCTCCGTCGTGCTCGACGAAACGGAGTTTGAGCCGTGGCCCGGAAGGCGGTGATTGGTGCCAGTTTGCCGATCCGGCGCGGCCTGGATGAAAACGAGGCCGCGGTCTATCTCTCCTTTTCGCCAACATTTTTCCGCAAGCTTGTCTCACAAAGGCGTATGCCACGGCCACGGGTGGCCGATGGCAGACGGGTGTGGGATGTCGAGGAATTAGACAGCGCTTTCAAGCTCTTACCGAGAGAAGGCGGGGAGTCTGAGCCGATCTATGGCAGCAAAAATCCGTGGGATGAATGACGATGGCGCACGTCAGATTGCGGTATGTGAGTCACGACCGCGACCGTCATGGCAACATGCGTTATTATTTCAGGCGGCACGGCAAGAAGATCCGTCTGCAGGGATTGCCGGGTTCTGAAGAATTCATGGCGGCTTATAAAGCAGCGGTCGGCGGTGTGGAAGTAAAACCGCGTCAATGCCGTACGTTAGCGCCTGGATCATTTGGGCATTTGTGCAATAAATACTATCAAAGCCCTATTTTCAAAGCTTTGGATATAAGCACGCAAGCGTGGCGCCGGCGAACACTCAATGAAATCTGCGAGAACCACGGCGAAAAGCCGGTGCACCTCATGCAACCGCGCCACATCCGAATGTTACGCAACGAAAAATCCGAGCTGCCAGCCGCTGCCAATCAGCGTTTGAAAGCTCTTCGAGCTCTATTCAGTTGGGCGCTGGAAGAGGAAGAAGCGAGCAACGATCCAACACTCGGCGTGAAGAAAATCAAATACCTGACGGGCGGACATCACACATGGACCGTCGAGGAAATCGAGGCTTATAAAGCCATACATCCGCTTGGCACGAAAGCTAGATTAGCGCTTGATATTCTTCGTTTCACAACTGGTCGGCGCGAAGATGCGGTGCGCCTTGGTAAACCTCATCTGAGAGGCGGACGGGTCCAATTCCGGCAAGCGAAGAATGAGCATCGCAACCCGATCGATATCGATATTCCTTTACACCCGGAGCTCGCTGCGAGCATCGATGCTTGCCCATCGGGGCATCTTACGTTTCTCGTGACTGACTACGGTCGGCCCTATACGCCAGCCGGCTTTGGCAACGCCATGCGTGATTGGTGCGACGAAGCAAATCTACGTCACTGCTCTGCGCATGGCTTGCGTAAGGCAACACTGACACAGATTGCTGAAGGTGGCGGCACGCCGCACGAACTGATGGCAGTCGGTGGGCATAGAAGCCTCGAAGAGGTCGAGCGCTATACACGAAAGGCCAATAAGAGAAAGCTAGCAACGAGCGGAATGGAGAAGTTGAAATAGTTTCTGAAATAGGAGAAATTTATGCACGTTACCATCAGCCTTAGGATAAAGATTCGAAGCTCTGCGAGCTTTGATAAAAAGCTGCTGGATCACGATGGGAAAATCTTTTTTGATGAAGGAAAAACGGTCTTCTAAAGTCAGGAAGTGGTCACGAGCTTATTGATCTAGGATTGGCGAATTACGATGTGGTTACAGCGTGTGGCCCAAAAGAGGTGGCCAGGTGGCTGCGAGACAAACGATGTGGATCCCCGGCCTTATCGGAATCGTTCTCGAAGAGCTGTTGGCGGAGATCGCCGAAACGGAAGTTGCTAGATCGCCGTAAGGCCGAATGGCTTATTCAAAGCTAGAAGAGCGCATTGCCGAGATGACGAATTCGCGGAATTGCAAGGGTCAATAGTGTTCGAGGTCATGTCAGAGATTGAACTCGGCTTGAGATATTATCTTTACGAGGGGCATAAGTGATGAGCGAAATCGGAAATCAAGAGGCGCTTCAGTACGACAACAAACGACATGCTGTCGAGCACAGTGGGGTAATGAAGAAGGCAGGAATCGAGGTGCACGTGATAGCGGCGGCACTTTCGGATTTTGCATTCGGATTCGCCTTTTCCTTTGCAGAATTAGGTGCCCCGGTAGCGGAGCGGCTGGTATCTTTAACCGAGAACGCCTGAAAAAGCTGAAGAGGGAAGTGGCGGAAGAAAAAAGGTGAACTTTCATTGTCCCACCGAGTTGGCAAGTGGGGCAAAAACGGGAAATACTTTAATCATTTCAAAGTGAAATTTTCGCCCTGGCGCTCCCTACGGGAATCGAACCCGTGTTTCAGCCTTGAGAGGGCAGTGAATATGTGTAACCATCTGTCCACGGGGCCCCTACGTGCCCGTCTCCGAGTCCAGCCCTGCCGACCCCGAGATCACTTCCCGTCGCGCGGCGGTGCGGCTCTCACGAGCACTCCTTCGGTCGCGATATGTCATCGGACCTCCGAAGCGCAAGCTCGATCGGGTGCTCGACAAGCAAACGCCATACAGGCGCGCGCTTGCGAGGCGCAGATCGCCGCCGAGCAGAGGCGCGAGGGCAAAGTTCAGGCGGCCGCCCCAATCCGCCTCCCCCGACGCGATTCCGGATTTCCTCGACCGACGCAGATGGCGAGCTGACGCCGCGCGCATCAGGCAGATTCACTGTCGGCCTTTTTTTGCTCGAACCTTGGACCCGCTGATTAAGAGTCAGCTGCTCTGAACTATGCACCGAACCAACCGATTTGAACCCCGGTTTTTTTCTGAAAAAGCCCCGTCAGATTTCCAGCCCCGCTTGCGCCCGAAACTTCTCTACGATCCCGCCGCCCCCTTGGCGACGCGGGCGGGAGGCGGATTTCAGCAGAAACCGCGGGGCGTGTACTCCGTCTCGCTGCGCCTCATGGAGGCATTTTCGCGACAAACCGGGATTCGATCTACGCCCGTTTGACTGATGGACATTGTTGACATTGTTGACAATGTCTAAACTGCGCATCTACGCTCGGGTGCTCCTACAACCTCTAGACGAGACAATGTCAACATTGTCAACAGTGTCAGAGTGTCAAGGACATCGCTATCCCCCCTCGCATCGGCCCTCTCGGCCATTGAACGTGAACGCTCTGACCTGGTTAGCGTTGCAGATTGCAACGAGCCGTCGATGACGGGACGACTATTTGTTGTCCAAATGGGGAGAGCGAGCGGAGGCGCTGGGTGGCGATAGCCGGCGACCATCTCGCCGCCGGCTATCGGCATGTAGGGAAGCCCGGTCTCGGCTGACAGCCTGGCGCCTGCTGCGTCGACCTTGCGGCGCCGCAGCGTGCGAGCAGGTCACGCTGCGGTGCGGCCCCTGACGGTGAGCGATTCCTTGCGCTGGGAGATGCTCGGCCCGCGCTGCCGGAGCGTCGCGCACCTCCTGTCCGACCCGCCCATGGCAAGCGGCATCCGTTCACGTTCCACCAGCCGGTAGTCGAGCCAGATCGCGCCAGGCGCAGTCACCTGCCGGTCGAGGTCGATATCCGACGTGCTGGCGAGAACGAGGGGCGGCCGGGGATCGTCAGGACCGCCGAAGCGGCGCACCTCGACGATGCTGCGGGCAGGCGGTGCCTGCGCAAACGCCTCAACTCCCTGGAAGCGTATATGGTGGGCGCGGCCGTCGGTGTCGTCTATCACGGCGTAGGCTTCTCCCGTCAGCTCGTTACGCAGCCGGTTGCGACGGGGACCACCGTGACCGCCAAGTAGACGCGCCGACCCAAAAAGCGCACCGATGCAGGGTATCGCACTTGTCGCAAATCGAGCAGGTGAAACTCAGGCGATGCCGATAGGCTTCGCGCAAATTGCGCGGCCCGCCGCGCGGTTTGCGCGGATACCGATCGCGGTGCAGCCCACGCCCACGCCGACGCCGGGACACGCCCGCCAGCAACGCCGCGCGGATCTGCTCCAGCGCAATCTGCGGCTTGGTCTTGAAGCTGATCGACGCTGGGACATGCGGCTATTTACGACGGGCCTTATCGTCATCCACTCGGCTGCGTGGTGTGCTTCAGAATCTGGATGTGGCTGTTCACGCCGATCATGAATCAGTGGGGCTGGAGGGAAATGCTGCTGCCGTTCGCCTTTCGCGGCATCGCTGTACCCTTCGCGATTGCGTCGACGCTCACGTTGACGATGGGCAACTTGCCTCCTGATCGTCTGAAGTCAGCCGGCGGTCTTTTCGCGCTCATGCGCAATCTGCGCGGCGCCATCGGCATCGCCGTTTCCGCTACCGTCGTCAACGACAGAACCAATCCGCATTTCCTGCGCATTGCCGAACATCTGAATTTCTCGAATACGGAGCTCGTCGGCTGGCTGCACCGTATGATCAGCCATTACATCTAGGCCTGGGGCGATCCGGTGATCGCCCACACCGCAGCGCTCAAGAAACTGTGGGGGACGACCTGTCGGGAAGCGCAAGTCCAGGCTTTCGCCGATGCCTACCTCGTGATTGCGGTCTGCTTTGCCATATCCGCAATGATGGTACCACTCATGCGCGGGGTCACTCCAAAATAGGACGAAATGATACCGGCGATGCGGCGGCCCTGCTCGCTTAATTGCGCTCACGCTGTGATGGAGGCGCGGCATGAACCCACTGCGCGCCCCTCGAAACTATCCTTTGTGTACGCTGGAGCCCTCTATAGCCCTACGCCCCGACTTCAGTTGTTGCATTCCCCGAAACCTGTGCCTCTTTAATTGTCCCCGGCATTTGACCGCTACGCAGGCGGTCGCAAACTTCGGGGATGGCGGTGGGGACGGTTTCTCTCAAATCGGAAGCGGCTTCGCGCGGCGGTGAGGCGGCCTAATGAAGCTTCAAGACACGCTGGCGTATCCTCCGCGCGTGCTTGATGTCGATCGTGCCGCCGCCTATCTCGGCCTATCCAAGTCCAAGTTTCTTGAATTGGTCGATCTGAAGGACGCGCCGCAGCCGCTTGACTTAGGCGGTTGTCCCCGCTGGGATCGGCGACGCTTGGACGACTGGGTGGACGCCAAGAGCGAGTACCACAAGAAATCCGTAAAGACGATGGCCGAAGTGCTGGAGGAAAGACGTGGCAACGCTCAGGCTCAAGTACGTCAACAGCTACCGGGACCGGCACGGCAAGATACGTCACTATTTTCGAAGGCGCGGGGCGCCTAAAATCCCGCTGCCCGGTCTGCCGGGTAGCGCGATCTTTATGGAGGAGTACAGCCGGCTGTTGGGGTTGCGTGCCCCGGAGCCGGCGAAGCTATCGGCGGCGTCGCCTGGGGCGCTGGCGGAGGTCATTGACAAGTACCGCGAACTCTCCAAGGACTGGGAGAAGGCGAAGCCGTCCACGCGCCGGATCTACGAGCGCCATTTCTTGCATTTGCGGGAGAATTACGGCGCCGCGGCCTTCCACACCATAACGGAGCGCGACGTGCGCGCGATTAGAAACGAGCTGACGGATCGCCCATCGGTCGCCGATGCGATCGTGAACATGATCGGCCGGCTGTGGCGATTCGCCAAGGAACGCCTGGATATGAACCTGGGTGTCGATCCTACCCGGGAGGTGTCCGCCATCCACACTGAACGTGAGCACCACAAGGCGTGGCCGGAAGAACTCTGCGCAGCGATCGAGCGCCACCCCAACCCGGCAGTCGTGCGGGCCTATTACCTGCTCAGGTACACCGGGCAGCGCCGGTCGGACGTGGCGGCTATGAAGGTGAAGCAGTTCGACGGGTCCGCCGTGGAGTTGTATCAGGTCAAGACTGGCACCTATGTCTGGGTGCCAGCACACAAACGGCTGCGCGAGCACCTTGCCGGGGTGACGGGCGAGTACATGCTAGAGAGCAACCGCAAGAGCCGGTACACCGACCAAAGTCTTAGCCGGCTTATCCGAGAGGCGTGCGAGGGCGTCGGGTATCCGACTTACTCCCCGCACGGCCTGCGCCACCTGGCGGGTGCGTCGCTGGCGGAAGCCGGGTGCTCAGTCCATGAGATCATGTCAATCCTGGGCCACCTGACGGAGCAGCAAGCCTACGAGTACGTCAAGCAGGCTAACCGGAAAGTGATGGCGGCGAACGCGATGGCGAAATGGAACGCCGAGCGAACGGCGAGTGACTAACCCCCCTGTTCGTTCTGTGACTACCCCTTTGAAATTCCGGCAACGTCTCAAAGTTGACGTGATTCCGATCAAAAACTACGCAGCACAGATGCGCTGAATATGTTGGGCTGACAGTTTTGGGGGCTGACGGTTTGGGCGACATCAGGATTGCGATATGCACCGGGCTGGCTGCGACGTGGTGCGTCGCGGCTTCCGCTCAGCAAATGCTGCCGCCGTCCGGCGGCGACATCGGTTCTCCGCCCGCCGTCGGCTTCACGCGCGGACTGCCGCCGCAGGCCCAGTCGATCGCGCCCGCCTATAGCCCGCCGGGCTCTCCGGCAATGCCTGTGATCACCGGACCCGCGGCGATGCCGGTCCCTGCTCTTGGCGGAACTCAGCAAGTATTGCTCACGCTGGTCGCTCGTTTCGGGCGTGATGTTCCAACCCAGATCACCAACGGGCTGCTATGGCGCGTATTCCCCGCCAGGCCCGACGTCGGGGGCAAATTTTGAGCAATCAAGGAGGACAAGGCCGCCAGTCCGGTGATGACATTACCGGCCGGCGACTATGTCGTTCACGTCAGTTTCGGACTCGCTAGCGCCGCAAAGGCGGTGCACCTCAGAGAGGCGACGCGCGAAGTGTTCGAAATTCCCGCCGGCGGCATCAAGCTCGAGGGCCGCGTTGGTGACGTCAAAATTGCCGCCAGCGAGATTACCTTCGATATCTTCAAGGGCAGTCAGTTCGAGCCCGGTTACAAGACGCCGCTGGCGCAAGGTGTGTTGACGGGAGACGTGGTGGTGGTGCCGGAAGGCAATTATCACATCGTTTCCAATTACGGCGATACCAACGCGGTGGTGCGGTCGGACATCAGGGTACAGGCCGGCAAGCTCACCGATGTAACAGTCAGTCATCGTGCTGCGCTCATCACGCTCAAGCTCGTCAGCGAACGCGGTGGCGATCCCATCGCCAGCACCAACTGGTCAGTGATCACCCCGGGCGGCGACGTTATCAAGGAATCGACCGGCGTGTTTCCCCGCCTCGTGTTGGCCGAGGGCGACTATCGTGCCATAGCGCGTAACGAAGGGCGCACCTATGAGCGCGATTTCAAGGTCGTCGCTGGGGTCGACGGTGAGGTCGAGGTGCTGGCGCGGTAGCGCCGGTTGCGACAACCTCGAGCCATCTTTCGAGCGCTATGCCCGACCATCTGTCCCCCCGGCAGGACGGGGTTGCGGGGCACCGCTGACACTGCTCGCTGTGGGAGCTTGTGGTCCGCTTGCGGGGAGATGTGAGGGGCGATTCGATCACCCTGCGCGCCATCGGGTCCCTTATCGTTGCAGCTTATCCATCGTGATCGGCAGATCGC
>JASHYD010000391.1 GCA_030043175.1 Xanthobacteraceae bacterium
GGTGCGATGACATCCGGATTGCCCAAGACGCTTGCCGACGCGATCGATGCCGTCGAGGGAACCTACGAGTTCATGCTCGCCTACGCGGCCCAGGGCCGCGGCCGCGATGAGCCGGGTGATGACATCCGCGACTATCTGGTGCGCGCCGACGCGGGCCTTGCGATCATTGCGGCGATGCCATCGCCCAACGGCGGAGGCTATGATCAAGCCGCATTCGTCGAGATGGTGCGACAGGATGCCGCCCGAGCCCGCACGGCCTTGCGCTTCGTGCTGGGACAACGCGCCATCGGTTCGCAGATGATCGATAATCTCAACGCGTCAATTCATCTGCGCACGCTGTTGACCGACCTATTTCTTCTCGATGAGGCGCTGAAAATCAGCGGCGGTTGAATCTGAAATGACCCAGATGAACATCGGCGTGATCGGCATCGGCGCCTTCGGCTCGCGCGTCGCGTTGCGGCTCTTATGGTCGGGCTATCACACGCTGCAGATTTACGACGTCGTCGACGTCGCGACGCGGCTGTTCACCAACGACTATGGCGGCATGGCGACCGGCTCTCCGAAGATGATGGCGCAGACCTGCGACGTGGTGGTGGCGGCGCTGCCCTCGGCGGCGGAACTGCGCGAGGTCTGCTTCGGGTGGGAAGGCTTGGCCCAAGGGTTCTCGACAGGCGGTGTGCTGATCGACCTCGGCAATACCGATCCGATCGAAACCGTGAACATCGCCAACGAGCTCGGCGCGGCGGGCATCGACCTCGTGGCGGCGCCCGCATTCGGGACACCGGCTCAGGCCAAGGAAGGCAAGCTCACGCTGGTGGTCGGTGGGCCGCAAACCGCGGTTGCGCGGTGCCGTCCGGTGCTTGAGACCATCGCGGCAAAAATTCTGCGCGCCGATGCCGCCGCGGCTGCCCAGGCCGCCAGCGCGATTGCGGACTATCTGCGCGCCACAAGGCTGTTGGCGGCGAGCGAGGCGATCCGGCTTGGCCAGCGCTTCGGTTTTGAGTCTGCAACGGTGCTCGATATCGCTCAGCAACTCGGCGGCGGAGATGTCGAAGCGGTGTTGCGCCAGGAGGTGATCACGCGGCGATTTGAAACGGGCGTGCAGCTCGGGCTTGTGCGACGCAATCTCGATCTGGCGGCGCGTCTGGCCGCAGCGACCGACACCCACTCCCCCCTCATCGAGGCAACGCAGGCCGCTTGGAACGCCGCAGAAAGGAAACTCGGCTACGGCGCCGACCATAGCTGCATCATCAAATGGTTGGAGACGTTACCGAGCCTCAAACCGGCGTCGGAACCGGAGTTGGGGCCCGAGACGGTGGCAACCGCGCCGTCTGTCTAATCAACCACGGCCCTGTGCGGCAACCCGCACGCGATGGAGCTCACCGCCTCCTCGCGCGGCGAAATAGACATTGAGGTCCAGCGCCGGTTGGGCCTTTGGCTACGCGGTGCCACTTGCCGGACGATCCTTCGGCGTGGAAACAATCGCCGGCGACGGTGCCTTCGTGGTCATCCGCACATGCCATTTGCCGACCCCTACGCACGGCGGCGCCTGTCTGATATTCTAGTATCGTGCGCGTGAGACACGCGGTCGGGAGGGACCAGGGATGGCTGGCAAATCGGCCGGCATAGTGAAGGTGGGCATTGCATTCGGCCTGTGCGTCGGGATTGCCGCAACCGCATGTGCCGCCGAGGTCGATGCGTTTCTGGCGGGCGATGCGAAATCCTGCATCGCGTGCGATCTAGCAGGACGCGATCTTAAGGCGCGCGAATTCAAGCGCATGAAGCTCGACCGCGCCATCTTGAAGGATGCTGACCTCAGCGAGGCGAGTTTGTTTCGCAGCACGCTGCAGCATGCCGACTTGTCGGGCGCCAAACTCATCGACGCCGATCTTAACCGGATCGATGCCAAATGGGCGGATTTCAGCGGCGCCGACATGACCGGCGCGCTGTTGTTCGAGGCCGATCTTTCGAGTGCGAATCTCGCGGGCGCCAAGCTGATGAATGCACGGCTTGGGCAAGCGCGCCTGAACCAGGCCAATCTTGAAGGCGCCCTGCTGGCGGGGACCGACCTGCGCGGCGCGCGGCTTGCCGGCGCCAAGCTTGCCGGGGCCAACCTGCGCAGCGCCAAGCTCGACGGCCAAAAGATGCGCGAGATGGACCTGCGCGGCGTCGATTTCACGCTGTCCGACATGGTCGAAGCGGATCTTTATGGCGCCGACTTACGCGGCGCGACCTTTGCCGGTGTCGACCTGTTCGGCGCTGACTTGCACGGCGCCGACTTACGCGGTGCGAGCTTCGAAGGAGCCAACCTGAACAATGCGATCTTAACGGATGCGCTCACCGAAGGTGCCAATTTCGACGGCGCTATCATGCCGGACGGACGGCGCAACGAATGAACGAGCGATCGGCTGGCGGGCATCGGCTGCGGGCGCCGGACGCTAAGCCGCGCTGCGCCCCCTCTGTCGGGCCAACAAATATTGAGATCGGCCCAGCCGATCATTGCCGCTTCGTGCGAGGCGAACCTTAAGCCATCGACGGCGTTCGATTGAGGTGGCTTCGACGACGCGGTTCCCGGTCATGGTGAACGCCATCCCGCGATGGCCGCGGCTTGTGCCACTTCGGTTCTTTTGAGTCGGCGCTCCATCGGTCGGGGTCGCCGGACTGGCCGAGCGACGACAGCGGGTTGCGGGTTCGAAGCGATGGAAATCCGCTATAGTGGAGCGATTTCATGGAACGGCTCTACGAGGGGCGTTTCCGAGCGGAGATAGCAATGCACCGTGAACTCACTGTCGCCCCGTCGATCCTGGCCGCCGATTTCGCCAAGTTCGGCGAAGAGGTGCACGCCGTAGACAAGGCCGGCGCCGATTGGATCCACGTCGACGTCATGGATGGGCATTTCGTGCCAAACATCACCGTTGGGCCCGACATGGTCAGGGCGTTGCGGCCGCACACCCACAAGCCGCTCGACGTGCATCTGATGATCGCGCCATGCGATCCTTATCTTGAAGCCTTCGCCAAGGCGGGCGCCGACCACATCACCGTGCATGTGGAGGCCGGACCCCATATCCATCGTTCGCTGCAGGCAATCCGTGCCCTGGGCAAGAAGGCGGGCGTCTCGCTCAATCCGGGGACCCCGGCAACGAGCGTCGAATATGTCATTGAGCTTGTCGATCTCATCCTGGTCATGTCGGTCAACCCGGGGTTTGGCGGTCAGAAATTCATTCCGGCGGTCATTGACAAAATTTCCCGCCTGCGAGCTATGGCGGCGGGCAGGCCGATCGACATTGAAGTCGACGGCGGCGTTACGCCGGAGACGGCCCCCGCCGTGGCGCAGGCCGGTGCCAACGTGCTGATCGCAGGCTCCGCCGTTTTCGCCGGCGGCCCCGGCGCCTACCGGGCAAATATCTCGGCAATACGCCATGCGGCGGCGCTGGCGAGAGGGGAGGCGGCGTAGCTGCGGTTCATTCCTCGAAGCCGGCCATTCTTGCGCTCTCATCCCACAGCCGCCGCGCCGCCAGATCGGCTTGCGCGCCGAGGGACGGCTGCGCTTGGCGGCCGA
>JASHYD010000392.1 GCA_030043175.1 Xanthobacteraceae bacterium
CGGAATTCGTCATTCGTAACGTAGGGACGTTCGGGGTCCTGCTGCACGGGGCCGGGGCCGTTTGGAGGCGGAATGAACTGCCGATTGTAGGCTTTTCATCAGCCTCCCGTAGATTTCTGTAGATGGCGATAGAATAAAAAGCACCGATTTTCCTTGCGAAATTTTATATTGGTGTCCACGGTCGTCTACGCCCACAGCTGGGACACGATCGGGATATGGTTCAAAAGGTACCAGCGCGAAGCTCGAATCGCGATCAGCCCGGCTCCCGATCCGGGGCAAGCCCTACTTCGTCACGATCGCGCGCGGCAGGGCGACGAGAGCGTCTGGAGCGAGACAGGCTGTACCTGCGTTCTCATCACCAGCACCCAGGACGTTCTGCGATGATCATGGCGAAGCTTCCGCATTTCGCGCGTTGCGGCTGGTTCCACACTGACTGCGGACTCCACTTCGGTATTGCGTATGCCGGCAGCTACTCGGACCGTCTGATTTCCACGGGGGAGGACTTCCAATGCTGGACCTGATTCAAGATCGCGAGACAAAAGCGGTCTTTGAACTTGAGACCCTGCGCGCTGAAACTAGCAACCCAGACGACAAGACGAAAACAAGTGCTGCCACAGCTCCCGTGGTGCCAAGCGAGACGCCTATCAACATCTTGATCGTTGACGATGAGCCAAGAAATCTAACCGTCCTCGAGGCGATCCTGGACGATCCTGGCTACAGGCTTGTGCGGGCCGAGACGGCTGAACAGGCACTGCTCGAGCTGCTCGCTAACGAATTTGCTCTCCTCATTCTCGATATTCGCATGCCGGGAGTGACAGGTTTTGAGCTGGCCCAGATGATCAGGGCGCGAAAAAAGAGCGCCAACGCGCCGATCATCTTCTTGACTGCCTATTACGATGAAGATCAGCACATTATCGAGGGCTACCAGGCGGGCGCCGTGGATTACGTTAACAAACCCCCAAAACCGGCGATCCTCCGCTCGAAGGTTGCGGTTTTTGCAGAACTCTATCGAAAGGAGCGCAAACTCGAAGAGGCAAACCGCGTTCTCGCGGGTGTGGTCGATTCCTCCGATGATGCAATCCTCAGCAAAGACCTCAACGGGGTCATCGGGACATTCAACCGGGGCGCCGAGCGACTCTTCGGCTACAAGGCCGAAGAGGTGGTCGGCAAACCAGTTACCATTCTCATTCCACCGGTTCGGCAACACGAAGAGCGGGACATCCTTGCTCGCGTTCGCCGAGGTGAGAGGGTTGAACACTACGAGACCGTACGTCGCCGGAAGGACGGAACACTGGTCGACATTTCGCTAACCGTGTCGCCCGTGAGGGATGACCAAGGCAAGATCATCGGCGCCTCGAAAATCGCCCGCGACATCACCGAGCATAAGTTGTCCGAAGCCAAGCTCCGCGATAGCGAACGGCAACTCCAGGAGCTGATCGCGGCCATCCCTGCAGCGATTTACACAACCGATGCGCAAGGCAAGATTACCTTCTTCAATCAGGCGGCCGCGGAACTGGCGGGCCGCGCCCCGACGATCGGAAGTGACGAATGGTGCATGACTTGGAAACTCTATCATCCCAACGGGACACCCCTCCCGTATGACCAGTGTCCAATGGCAATTACTCTTAAAGAGGGTCGTGCCATCCGCAACGCGGAAGTAGCGGCCGAGCGTCCCGATGGGACCCGCGTGCCCTTCATCCCATATCCGACGCCGCTCCGCGATGGTGCCGACAAGATCATTGGAGCGATCAATATGCTGGTCGATGTCAGCGAGCGCAAGCAGGCAGAGACCCAGCAGCGGGTCCTGCTCAATGAACTCAACCACCGTGTCAAGAACAACATGCAGATGTTGCAAATACTACTCGAGGCAGGAGCGCAACGAGCTGAAAGCGAGGAGGCCCGAGAGGTACTTGAGGAGGCGAGCGGTCGAATCATGGCGATGGCCGCAGCACAGCGTGTCGTTTACACCACGCCTGACGCGACGCGATTCAACGCGCGTGAATTTCTCGATGTCGTTTGTGAAAGCGCAAAGCAAACTTTTCCGCAGGACTTGGACATCGATTATGAATGCGATGCAATACAGCTGTCGAACGATGCCGCGATGCCTCTTGCGCTAATCGCGAACGAACTGCTTACGAATGCCGTCAAGTATGGGCTGAATGGACGAGGGGCGGGCACTGTTCGGGTTCGGTTGCGAAGGGAGGACGACTCGTTTCTCCTCTATGTCGAAGACGACGGCCCCGGATTTGATTTGCAGTCGGTCCAGCAACGATCCTCGGGCTTGAGGCTCATTCAGGGACTGGCGCGGCAGCTCGGCGGGAAGTTCGAGGTGACCAGAACACCGGCCACCCGGTGCAGTCTGCGGTTTCAATAGTCCAGAAAATCGTACAAATTCGCGCAACCCGGGTCAGGATCGATCGGCGATTCCGTGGGATGTTCCTCCGTGAACGACCTAATATGCCTGATGATCTGCGCGACTCTGTACGGCTTCAGAAAGAATCCGTCGTGCGCGATCGAATCGGCGACATTAGCCTCTCCCGAGAGGACAGGACGACTTTCATTCCAGGATAGTCTGAACGAACGCGGCGAGAAAATTCTACTCCATCAATGGGGCCGGGCATTCGGACATCGCTGATGACGATTTTGACATCTTGCCTTGCTCTCAAAATGTCGACCGCCTCCGTACCATCCGATGCCTCGACTACCAGGTAACCAGCGTCCTGCAACTCATCAGCGAGCTTCGTCCGCATCATCACGTCGTCTTCGACCACAAGCACAGTTACAGCTGTATTTCCGTGCCCTGAACCGGCTTGTCCCTGTGAATCAGCCATGTCGGCGATCTCCCGGCGAACTTGCGTTATGCGGTTCATTAGACCGTTAACTGCGAGCAGTCTGCGAGGATCAGAGCCGCCTCATCACAAAATTGTGCAGTAGCCCCGACGTACTTTCGTCGCCGTCGCCTCACCCGCGAACGCGCGCATCGATA
>JASHYD010000393.1 GCA_030043175.1 Xanthobacteraceae bacterium
CATTTGAGATGTAGCGATGAGCCGGGTCCTGACCGATCGGCTTTGGCGAGCCCGGAACCGGGAGGAGCGCTCCGATGCCGATGCCGACCCAGGCCGTCTGGGCGGTGGGGGAGAAAACGGGCGGAGCGCTTGCCGCCAGTGCCTGTTGTACTACTGCCATCCCAGCGAAGCTTACCGACAGCCCCAGCGAGAGCACCTGCCGCTTCCCGTAAGATTTGCCCATCGTTTCCTCCTCGACCCGCCATAATTCGCTTCACTGGCCCACCCGCCGGCACGGCAGATCGCGATGCACTTTGCAAGCTCCGGCAAGATCGCTGGAATTGCCGTGCCACCCGATACGCCGATCATGTTCGATGATGTATAACATGCGTCGCCGTTGTGGTCTCGATTCAGTCTTGGCCGTGAGGATTCTCGGGTCACACCACCAGGCGCCTGTAGAGCCCGCGGCACATTCTCCCGTACCCTCATCGCTTTTCCTTCTCTGAGCGGCTTTCGGACGCCGCCCCGGTATTCATGGCATGGCTTGGATGGAGCCGTCATCTGAAACCTATTGCACAGCCAGACATACTCGGGCGAACTACTTCGGATCTTAGTTCTTGCACGCAGGCCCATCACTTACCAATCACCCACGCAGGTGACAGGCAACCCAATGCGTGGTGCCGCTCCGCTTGAGGGGCGGCGATTCTAGTGCGCAGAGCGGAAGCTGGCGGATTGGACACCTGGTGTGGAATTGACACCCGGACGGCGGCCGGATCGGGCTCGGCACATCACCCTGCAGTACGGTGCGTCGGCGTTTGAACCCTGGGTCCGGGATCGGCACCGCAGACATCAGCGCCTCCGTATATGGATGCAGCGGCGTGGTGTAAAGGTCGCGCGCACCGGCGATCTCGACGATCTTACCGAGATACATCACTGCCACACGGTCGCTTATGTGCTGGACGACCGAGAGGTCATGACCAATGAAGACGTAGGTCAAGCCGTATTTCTGTTGCAGGTCCTCAAGCAGATTGATGACTTGCGCCTGGATAGAAACATCTAGCGCGGATACCGGCTCATCGCAGACGATCAGCTGCGGCGACACCGCAAGCGCGCGCGCGATCCCGATCCTCTGACGTTGGCCGCCAGAGAACTCATGTGGATAGCGCCGCATGTGATCGGCGTGCAGACCGACCGTTTCGAGCAGCTCGACGATCCGGTCCTCGTACTCTCGTCGGTTCTTCGTCAGACCGTGAATGATCAGGGCCTCGCCGATGATGACACCGACCCTCATGCGCGGATTGAGCGACGCATAAGGGTCCTGAAAGATGATCTGCATTTCGCGGCACAGAGCGCGCAGTGCGGACTTATCGAGTGCCGTAACGTTCGTTTCTTTGAACCACACCTCACCGGAAGTCGGTTCGATGAGCCGCAAGATGCAGCGTCCCGTCGTCGACTTGCCGCAACCGGATTCTCCCACCAGTCCCAACGTCTCGCCGGCCTCGAGTTCGAAGCTCACGTCATTGACCGCGTGCACCCGCTCGACCTCGCGCGAAAGAACGCCGCCTTTAATGACGAAATTCTTCACCAGATTCTTCACGCGCAGCAGCGGTTCGCTCATCGCTTCCTTGTTCCTACAGTACGCAAGCGACCTTGTGACCAGCGGCGACCTCGCGCAGCGGCGGCGCGGCCTCCAGACAGACCGCTCGGGCGAACGGGCAGCGCGGCGCGAAATGGCAACCTGGCATCGGATCGATTGGGCTTGGCACGATCCCGGTGATTGCCCCAAGACGGGCCTTGTGCGTGGCCACCGTGTCGATGCGCGGGATCGAGCGAATCAACGCTTGCGTATACGGGTGTCGCGGTTGGGAGAACAACTCGCCGACCCGCGCTACCTCGACTACCTTGCCGGCGTACATTACGACGACGCGTTGCGCGGTTCCCGCAACCACTCCCATGGCGTGGGTGATGAGCATGACTGCCATGCCGAGCCGCGACTTCATCTCGGCGAGCAGGTCGAGAATCTGCGCCTGAATCGTCACGTCGAGTGCGGTCGTGGGCTCGTCGGCGATGAGCAGCGCCGGATTGCAGGAGATCGCCATGGCGATCATGATGCGTTGGCGCATGCCGCCGGAGAACTGATGCGGATAGTCCCTGACCCTGCGCTCGGGGTCTGGAATGTGAACGAGCCGCAGCATCTCGACGGCCTTCTCCAGCGCCGCCCGCCGGGGGAGCCCCTCATGCAATCGAATGACTTCGGCAATCTGGTGGCCCACGGTATAGACGGGGTTGAGCGCGGTCATCGGCTCCTGAAAGACAATGGCAATCTCCTTGCTGCGGATCTTTTGCATCTCGCGAGGCCCGAGCGGTACGAGATCGCGTCCGCGCCAAAGGATCCGGCCACCGGCGATTTTCCCGGGTGGCATGGGAATCAGCTTGAGCACCGAAAGCGCGGTGACGCTCTTGCCGCAGCCGGATTCCCCCACGACGCCCAGCGTCTCACCGGGGTCGATGCTAAGATCGACGCCGTCGACCGCGTGCACCACGCCGTCGTCGGTGGCGAAATGCGTCTTTAATCCGCGGATTTCGAGCAGGCGCTCGCCCGTCACGGTTACATCACCCTTCGCGGGTCGAGCGTATCGCGCAATCCGTCGCCGATGAAGTTCATGGTCATCACGCAGAGAAAGATCGCCGCCCCAGGAAACAGTGCCCAGTGTGGCGCGATGTCGAGGTAGTCCTTGGCGTCGTAAAGCAGGCGTCCCCAGGTGGGGATGTCGGGTGGGAACCCTAGTCCGAGGAAGGATAACGTCGATTCGCCGATGATCGCGGCGGCGACTTCGATCGTGGCGGCAACGATAACGGGACCGAGCGCATTGGGCAGGATGTGACGCACGACCTGGCGCGTCGTCGAGGCGCCGAGAGCGCGTGCCGCCTCGACGAATTCCTTCTCGCGCAGCGAGAAAAACTGCGCACGCACCAGCCGCGCGACCGGCATCCAGCGAAAACCACCGATGACCGCGACGATGAGGATGTACACGCCTGCCTCCGGCCCTGCCAACGACCTCAGGGAATCGCGGAACAAATAGATGACGAGCAGTAGCAGCGGCAGTTGCGGCAGCGACAGGAACAGATCGGTCAGCCACATCAGCGCTGCGTCGCCGCTGCCGCGCGAGATGCCGGCCAGCGCGCCGATGATCGTGCCGACAATAACAGCCACCAGCATCGCGGCGAGACCCACCGCGAGCGATATGCGCCCACCATAAAGCAGGCGGGCTAACAGATCCTGGCCGAGGTCATCGGTGCCGAGCGGATGTTGCCATGACGGGCCTGCAAGGCGTGCACTGAAATCGATGTCGTTGATCGGCACTTTCCACCACACCGGACCAAGCACGACCGTCAGGACGATCAACATGAAGATCCCCGTGCTCATCACTGCCAGACGATGACGGCGAAAACGTCGCCAGAATTCAAGGCGCAGCGTTCGGCGCTTGCGCGCGGCCACAAAGCGTTCCGCCACGTTAACGGTAGGCAATGCGTGGGTCGAGCCAGCCATAGATGAGGTCCGCCAGCAGATTGAACAGGATCACCAGACAGGCGAAGACGAATGTCACCGCCATGATGGTCGGCGTGTCATTGGCAAGGATCGAACTGATGAGCAGCGATCCGATTCCGGGGATGCGAAAGATCTGCTCGGTGACGATGGCGCCGCCGAACACTGCCGGCATCTGCAGGGCAACAAGCGTGACGACGGGAATCATCGCGTTGCGCGCGATGTGTCTCACGATCACGTCACGCTCGGCCAACCCCTTGGCACGGGCGGTGGTGACATAGTCCAGTCGGATCACATCGAGCACGGCAGAGCGCACATAGCGTGTCCATGAGGCTCCTTGAAACAGCCCGAGGACTGTCACCGGCATCGCCGCCTGCCGGATGTGCTCCCAGTACCACTGCCAGCCCGTGGCGCTGATGTCCGTCCGATATACGAATGGCAACCAATCGAGGTAGATGCTGAATGTCAGGATGAACAGGAGGCCCGTGAAGAAGGTCGGCAAGGAGAAGCCAACGAGCGCGAAGGTGCTGGCGACCTGATCGAAGAGCGAATAGGGTCGAACCGCCGCATAGATGCCTATCGGCAGCGCGATCAGCAGCGCCAGCACCTGCGACGAACCGATCACGAAAAGTGTGGTCGGCAGGCGTTGCAGGATAAGGATGTCAACATCGACGCGGCTCACGAACGAGAAACCCCAATCGCCGTGCAGCATCGCGATGAACCAGCGGAAGTAACGGATGGCGATCGGATCATCCAGCCCGAACTTAACGCGCAAAGCGGCACGCACGGCCGCTGGAACGTTGGGATTGGTGGCGATCTCCCCGAACGGATCGCCGGGCGCCAATGCCAGCACCGTGAACAACACGACGCTGATACCGATCAAGCTCGGGATCGCGATCAGAAAGCGCCTGACAAGATATCGACCCACGCGCTTAGCCATTCCCGCACGCTGCAGTCAGGCGCCCCGGTACCACTCCCTCAGATTCCAAAGGTCGTTATCCCAGCCGGATCCTGGCGCGTGCAGCTGATTGGACACGGCCTCGACCTTTGGCCGATTGACGATCGGGATCACCGCCTGATCGTTGCACACCAGCTCGTTCATGCGGATGAACAGGGCCGCGCGTTTCACCGGGTCCAGCTCGCTCTCGGCGGCGCGATAGGCCTTGTCGTATTCCTCGTTCTGCCAGCGCGTGATGTTGCGGCCCTGCCACTTGTTCTGCCTGGATGCGATTTCCCAGGAGACGAACTGGTTCATGAACACAGCGGGGTCCGGTTCCGTCATCGTTATTTGGTACATCTGCAAGTCGCAGTAGAACTTGGTGAAGGTGTCGGGATTGGCGACATCGGAAGAGAAATACACCGACGCGGTCACGGATTTGAGTTCCACCTCGATGCCGGCCCTTTGGCAGGCTTGTTTGACGACCGCCTGAGTTTTCTGGCGCGGCGCGTTGATCGAGGTCTGATACACGAGGCTCAGTTTCTTGCCGTTCTTCGCCCGAATGCCGTCAGGCCCACGCTTCCACCCACCCGCCTCCAGCAGCTGTGCGGCCTTCTCGATATTGAATTCCCACTTCGTGTTCTTCGAGCGATATCGCTCGGGATTGTTAAGAACATTGCCGGTTACAATGCCGGCTCGCCCATAAATGTGCTCCTGTATCGATGCGCGATCGACCAAAAGAGCGAGCGCCTGTCGCACCGCTGGGTCGGACAGGAGCGGATGCTTGGTCTTCGCACTCGAGCGCTCGCCATCGACCTCGGTCCAAGGATTGGTGCTGTTGAGCTGGATGTACTCGACGCCGCCGCCCTGATCGATCTCGACGCGACCTCTACCGGCCTTCTCAAGTCGCTGCAGGATCTCGTCCTCGACCTGGGTATTCCACGCATAGTCATACTCGCCCGTCTGCAGCACGGCACGCGCGGCCGACACGGCGTCGCCCCCGCCCTTCATCTCGATCGTATCGAAGTAAGGCCGGTTTAGCACGTGGTAGTCGCGATTGAGCTCTCCCGTGACCAGGTCGCCCGGGTTGAAGGAGACGAACCGATATGGTCCGGTTCCGACCGGCTTGAGGTTTGCCGGCGCGTCGCGCGATTTGTCGCCTTTAAAGGGCTCGAACAGATGCTTGGGGATGATCATGCCGCGGGTGCCGACGAAGGCGTCGGCCCAGAACGGTGTCGGCTTCGCAAACAGAACGCGCACCATCAAGGGATCGACCTTCTCGACCTTCACATCTTTGTAGCTGCCGATGGTCACGGTGGCGGTTGCCGGGTCGGCGGCGTATTCCCAAGTGAAAACCAAGTCATCCGCAGTGAAGGGCTGCCCATCATGCCAGCGAACGTCCGCCTTGAGCTTCCAGGTCACCGACATGCCGTCCCCGGCAAGCCCTCCGTTCTCACGGTCCGGAATCTCGGCCGCCAACATCGGCACCAGGTTTCCATCGGCGTCCCAGCCGGCCAGCGGCTCATAGAAGATGCGCGAGGCTTCCTGGTCCTTTGTGCCGATGGCAAAGTGCGGATTGAGCAGAGTTGGTGCTTGCCACCACAGGAGCTTGAGGGCGCCCCCGCCACCGCGCTTGGTTGGCTTGTAGTCGAACTTCGTTTGCGCCGCCGCTACGCCGACATACGCCAACATCTGGCTCGCGAGCGGGGCAGTCAGCCCCAGCTCGACCATTTTTCCCACGAAAACGCGCCGGGACATTCTTCCAGCCTTGACCAGCGTGATGAGGCCCCGCAAATGCCGTTCATCCATGGTGGTAGTGCTCCCAGTTGTGCGGTAGCAGTGGCGCCGTATCCCACCACGCGCCATAAACTTGGATGCTAGCGGAACATAACGGTGAAAACATCGGCTTTTTGCAGGCTCCGCCCGGGGCACAATGGGCGAGCATGTTCAACCCAGCCGGGAGGTCCGACAGAACCAGCCAAGTTTTGTGCCGACGCTCAACCATCGCCCCTGACAGCAGTCTGGGGCGACGGCGTCGCGCGCGACCCGTCAACGTCATGGCCGACGCAAGAGCCTTAGCCGCATGCCCACAGCCCGGACGACAGCAGCAGACAGACTTACTTGCAGCGTGATCAGAAGATCGCAGCGCTCGGGTGTCCAATTGCGCGGCCCCATGGAGATGCCAACGGGTCCGCTGCAAGAGACACAGGAGTACATGGAAGCAATCACCTGATCGCGCCGTCGCGAGATTTCAGTCGATTTGAAATAGCCGCCGATATGCCAAGGGGGCGGCTACCGCGCAACCGGTCAAGCAGCCAAGCCAACAGGGTGAGCAATGAGGTTGGTCTCATGATTGTGCGAGTGGCGTACCCTTATTGTCGTCGGGATTGCTTGCCTCGGTGTTGGTTTCTCGCTTGGCCGAGTTACTGCCTCCGCTTCCCGGCCCCACGATATGTCCTTTGACACGGAAACGTACCACACGTGCATATACCTTGTCGTGATGGAGCTGGCTGTGCTGAGGTGATGAAGACGCTTGCAGGCAACCAGTCGGAAGTGAATTGATGGCCTGGGGATGGCTCTGATGGGGTTTTCATGAGGTTGATGCTATTGGGCACGTTGGCAACGCTGGCGATCACACCCGCGAATGCAGCTGAGGACGCAGCTAGTGCCGCTTACATGCTGCCACATTGCAAAGCTTCCCTTAATTACCCTCCAGGCACCTTCATCGAAGGTTATTGCGCCGGGATCGTTGTCGGGATGGTTGCTGTTGCACAACCTCTTTTTGCACCGGGACAATCGCGGGCTGCTGAACGCTGCGTAGACATCCCGGAGAACGTTACCAACAGGCAGTTGGTAGAGGCGGTGGTCCGCTACATTGAGGCACGGCCACAACGGATGCAGGAGCGATTCAGAGTGCTGGCTGTTCAGGCGTTGTTTGATACGTGGCCCTGCAAGAATTGACGCCGGAGCGACCATGGATCTGCTTGCGCAGGATCAAGATCATTGACGCAATGGAACAAGTGATCGGTCTGAAAAAGGCGACCCGTCGAGGAGCAGTGCTTTGGCTGTCGTTCTTTTCTTATGTTGACTTCTCTCGATTGGCCACCATCTTTGAATATCCGCTTTTTTTGCAAGCTGCCAAGCGCTTCTGACGCGTGTTGATCGCGCGGCCGGAATATCGCTGCCTGTCCGGCGAGACGGGTCCGAACTGTCGGAGAGAGGCACGTGAAGTGGTGACGTGGGGTAGTGCCCATGGAGCAAGGGGGCAGGTCATCGCGGTCGGATCAGGTGACCTGACAACGAAAGAAACCGATGCCTTTGCGCGGTGGCACGAGCCGTAGGCATCGAGGGTTGCCTCGGTTGATGGGAGGGACCTGGAGGGAAATTCCCGGGGCCAACGGCGGTCCACACAGTGGCGCTGTGGACAGGATCGATGAGCCTATTCGGCTGCGATCAGCCATATGGACTCAATCGGCGAGGCACAGTTTTTTGCCAAATCGGTGCCCTGTGGGATGCGATCTACGGCTCAAGCCGCAACGTCGGCGCCGGAATGCTTTGCGTCATCA
>JASHYD010000394.1 GCA_030043175.1 Xanthobacteraceae bacterium
TCTGCTTGGCACCGCGGATCTCGATTTCGATCGCGAAGGATTTCGTTGCACTCTGACTTTCCCAGTTCCGCAGTTTCGGACGGATGCGTTGCGACCGCTGTCCGCCGCGGCGCCGTCGCCGGTTCATTAGCGGGCGGATGGCGGACCAGATCAGTGGTATGGGCCAAGCGAATCGTCGCCAGCCCGGACGGGCCCGAGCGTCTGGGCGTCCCGCTTGCTTGGTTGCGATGCGCGCGCCTGGCTCGCACGAGCGACCCGAACTCGACGCAAACGCGGTGAAGGGCTGCTTCATCAAACGGCTTGGCGATCCTGGGCAGATTGCGAAATTCCTCCGGAAACAGCGTGGGATCGTCGTAGCCGGAGGACAGCACGCACGGAACGCCGAAGCTGATCACCTCGGCAAGCACATCGAAGACTTTCTGGCCACGCAAATTGACGTCGAGAAAAATGCCGTCAGGGAGGTACTTCTTAACCGCTTCGACAATGCCGTCGATCTCCGACACGAGGCCGACAACCTCGCAGCCGAAACGACGGAGAATCAACTCCAGATTGAGGGCGATCAGGCTCTCATCTTCAACAACAAGAATTCTCAAATCTGACAAGGACGTATCGGCGACCACCGCATCACCGGAAACCTCTGCGTAACAGTTCGGCGGGTTCACAACAGCTCCTCCAAGGTCAGAGATTCGCCTCGGGATCGACGGGAAGAGGTCTTGCTCCCTGCTCTGCCCCGCAAGCGCGGCAGGGTGGGAGGGGGCGATTTTGTGGCAGAGAAAACAAGCTAGCATTCCGAAAGCGGACCCGCCCCGTATTCGCGGGCGTTTTGCACAGAAACCCTCTCCCCCACCCGCAGGGCGGGGAGGGCTGGGAGGGGGCGTCGAACTGGGGCCGGTTGGGCCAAGACCACGCGGTCGATCCGTTACAAGCAAGCAACTCGCACAACTCGCTTTCAAGTGACGGCGGGCTTCGGACCCACCCTCAATGGCTGATTCGTGCCAAAAAAACATGAATCGCGTGCTAACCACCGGACCAAATCTGGGGATGGGGATGACCTTGGAAAGGTAATTTGATCATGCCACAACGCGCTCCCGGCGCGTGTTGCGGATGCGATCGTCCTGGCCCGTGTCATGGGATCGATCTGCTCGTAGTGCTCTGACCTCATGCGACGATTTCCAGGTACCTGATGGCCGGCTCTTTGATTTGCTGCGCGCCATGTTGCGGTGCGTCGTTACGCAAAAAAACGCAGTCGCGCGGCAGCGGTGATGTCGCGCCGACGGTCTTCAGGCACCTCGTTGAGGAGGTGAAGCGCCTGGGGCGTCCCTCCGACGATGCGGCCGCCACCTCAAACAAGCGAACGTTCGGCGAAAATTCTGCCGCCTGCAAAATGTCGCGCGTTATGTTCAACGTCACCCGTCGGCTTGCGTTGAATTCCTCGTGCCTGTTCAGCGCGGCATGCGCGATGCGGGTGACGTTTGCGGGTCAATTCCGCGTCGTCGGCAAGATAAGGCGGGCGATGTCCCTTAAAGCCTTGAACCTGTGGCGCGAGCTTGTCTGGCACTCGGACGCGGTAGCCGCTTCTCTGCGGCAGGTCGGTCAGATGCGAGCCAATGGCTTCAGCGCCGCCCGTTATCAACACGCGCATGGCACGACTGTTTCCCAGGACAACGAGTTTAGGTTAACGCTGGACGGAAGCGCTGCATGCATTTGACCGTTTCGCCCTCCCACGATGAGCTCTAAGGCGGGAGATAGGACAGGGTAAATGCATTTTTCCTAGTCCAACCACACGGATTCACAGCAGGGCCGCGGGTGACGGCGTCCGCCGCAGCTCGTTCCCGTGCCAAGTTCCTTCGTGATATTGGTCTTTATAACGCAGTGCGAAAACGTTTGTTCCTTTGCTGCATCGCGATGCTTCCGGTTGGGCACAGGCCGAGTGCGCAATACCACATCGTGGTGGCAAGCTGGCCGAAAGTGACCGCTGCCGCGACATTGAATGGGTCTGATTTGCGCCCTCACCGGAGGCGTCAGACGCACCACCGAAACCCCCGGCGCGTTGTGGTTTCATCAATGTGCGCAGGGATATCGGCGACGTTCGGCAGCCGGGCGATTGCTTCAGCCGGGCTTCGCGCAAACGCGCTCAAGCTTAACGGCTTCGCCTCGGACGTGGCCCCAACTCACCGTGGGGGGCGAGCTGGGGCCCGCGCGAACCACCCCTACACGTTACGCTGGGAGCGGCCCGACGCTGAGCGGCAACCGAACTTAAGTGCGGTGCGTTCCTCGCTCGGTAACATCGCGACAGTCAGTCGCGGAGCCTCTCCGCGATGGGAGGCGTTGCACCACCGGCATAACCTCACGCCTCTGGCAGCATAGCGAGCTGGAGCCGGACTGAGCGGCGAGGAAACCAAGGCGCCGGGCCGCGGGCTTTTCAGCCGTTCAATACTGCCCTTGCAAGTGCGCCTTTCTGTCCCTTGCCTGGATGTTGTCTGTTGCCGCGAGCAGGAACTGGCGCGAGGTGCGGGCGTTGACACGCCGCCCGGCAAAACGAGCCGGACCAGACGCGCGTCATCCCACATTACGCATCGTCCCAAAATCAAAGGAGAACGCAATGGTACTGCGCCGGACAGTTCTGGTTACTCTGGCGGCGGCGGCCACGACTTCGTCGTTCGCGCAGACCGGGCAGGATCGACCGCTCGATGGCGGCGCCGGTTCAGACGACGCGTACATCCGCCAGACCTTGGCGGCAGGCTACTTATTGCTCGCTCTTAGTCGGATGGCGCAAGCGAAGCTGCAGGCGGATGATCTTAGGGAGTTTGCGCAATTGGAAACGGCGGAGCAGGAAACGCTCGCTGACGTCTTTAAAACGCTGCGGAACGCCGCTCCCACAGACCGAACGATGAAACCGCAGGGTGGGGCCGAAGTGGAACAGCGCGGCCGCGACGAGCTAGAAAAAATGCGTGGCGTGCCGGCTGGCAACGAATTCGATCGTAAATACCTGGAAGCTCAGACAAGTGGGCACCTGGAATTGCTCCGGATCCAGGAAGCCTATGTGAATTCTGGGCGGAATAACCTCAATTTACTCAACCTGGCCAAGCTTGCCCGCACCACGATCAGAGAGCATTTGCAGCTTCTTGCTGATCTCGAAAGCGAAATCGAAACCGGCGAAGCAACGAGCGGAGCAGCGCCACGACGCGATAACTAATCAGTCGATTCCATGAAACCCATCGCGCGCGCCGATCGACATCGAACTTTCGGACCTCGTCCTAAGTTGGCTGGCGAATTCGCGCAGCCGTCACCAATTCGACGAGGCTTGCGCGCAGCCGATTGAGGCACAGAGCATGTGGGGCGGCCGCTGAAAACGCCTCGTCGCCGGGACAAGCCCGGTGACGAGGCGCGCACTTGATTCGATGTGATCGAAATCCGCTCTAGGATCGCCCGGCCGCCGCGTCGAAGCTCGGCCCGACAAAATGAAGATGGTATTTCGATCTCGCGGTACGCTTGAAGGTTTCGGCGCCGGGCCGTTTTTGCAGCCCTCGAATGTCCGAGAACGCCCGCCACTTGGTATTGCGATGAGGTCGGCGATCGGTCTCCAGCAAGGGTTCTGCAGGGTCGCGTTTACGCAGATTTCGCGTGTCGGCGACGTGCCACTTGGGCGTCTGATGACTCTCATCGTCCTTCAGCGCAAGCTCCGCGGCCAAATGCCTGTCCGGGCTTCGGCTTTCGGCTGTCCGCCGTTTGGCGATCCGGGTAAGCTCATCGCCATTTGGCGAAGCTTCCGCGCCCTGGCCTCTTTCAGGCCTTCCGGTGTCGGCGAGCATCCGCCATCTGGCGTGCCGATGCCGCCGCTCCCACATCGTCACACGTGCAATGCGCAGCTTCGGGTGACCGAGCAGCCTTGCGGTTCTTAGATGCTCCGACCTGTGATGGTGGGAACGGACGCACTCGAACTGCGCCTCGGAAACGCCGGCTTCGGACGCCGAGACCGGAAAGATCTGCTTTTCAAGTTCGCTGCCGGCTGTACCGGACTGCAGATCGGCAGGTTGGATGTCGGCTCTCTTCTCCCGCAATTCCGACGCGGCTTCATGCCATGCTCCGACGGGTTGGATATGGGCGGGATCGATTTGGCGCATCGGGCGGCGGATGCCGAACTGCTCGCCATGCTGGTCCAGCCATTTCCACATCGTTTCGTTGGACTCGGTATTGCCGTCGGCCGCCTCAAGATCGGCGGCGCAGCCGTGGCCATAGCCCCCGGTCGCTATGCTGCCTCCGTGGAATGAATAGCCGCGGTGTGCTTTGAACCCGGCAGCGAGACCTTGTCGATAGTCGTCACGAAACGCGCTCAGGATGGTCCAGTCGATCCCGGCCGCATCCATCGCATGTCCGACATCATAGAGAAGCTCCCTAAAGTCGGGATCCATGCCGTCGATGACATATTCATTGGTGTCAAGGCCCAGCCGCGCCGCTGCCGCCTCATCCTTCCATGTGAAATCTCCGTTGGAGTCCCGCTTCGTCGCCGACCGCTGATAGACGCTCCAGAGATATTGATCGACCTGATTGAGAGGCCTCGCCTCATTAACAGGCGCGTTGGGCTGCGTGGGCCGAGTGGGATTCGCAGTGAGCGGAGCAGGATTCTCGGAATCCTGAGCCGGATTCTCGGATTGCGGAGACCGGTCCTTGGCGGCAGGCACCGACAGGACTTGCTTTTTGGCCTGAACGCCAGAAGGCGTCGCGTCAGCCGGGGCCGTGCGCATCGGAGTGGGCTGGGCGGCTCCCGATTCCTGAGGCGGAGGTGGGGGCTGTGTCTTGGCGTCTGGCAGCGAAACGAGCCGCTTTTCGGGTTTCAAGCCCAGGGATTTGTCGACAGCCCGATCCGCACGGACAAGGAAGCGCCACCAACCGCCAATCATCGGCGTCATGGAAGTTGCGGCGAACTCTCTCGCGCGCAGTTCGGCCTGATTCATTGACCAGGGATTGGCGAGAGCAAACACGGCGCCGAGAAGCAAGATGCGCAACGCATAACTGCCGATGACTCGGCCCACAGGCCGTCCTTTCTTCGTCGGCCGAGAGGTGATTTGAGGCTTGCAGTCGCGCGTTGGCGCACGATCAAAGCCTGGCGCTGCTGCGAACTCTGTTTGTTTCCCTTGGTTTGCGTCTTCACACAGATTTCTGGGATCTTCCCGCGACTTTCGGATGTTCAAAACTGAGCCCTTACGCTACACGCTCTATACTGCGTTCAATGGTTTACTCCGCTGTCTATCTCAAGTCATCATCAATCCATCCACCCGCTTGAGTAAGTAGATAAAATCATATCGGAGTAAATCGACTGGCACAAGAGGGGAGACAAAATGGAACTACCCCGCATAAATTAACGGCTATTCATATTCGCCCTGGTGACAGTCAAAAAGGAAAGTAGCTCATCTTCAGAACACTTGGTTCATAACATTTGCGCATTTGCAGTGGGTCTATCATTGGCAGTCGCCCCCTTGCGCCAATCGCAATGGAGCGGAGCACGTATGTAGATGCGAGCCTGGGGGAACCCTCATTATCGCGCAGCAGCCGGCGGAGGCAAAGTCGAGCGGAGGCAGCACAAGCCCGGCTGGACGACCACAAGGTCGCCCTCGAGGCGGCGTTGAGCTTTTGGCTGCGAACGGTGCCCCCTGCGACGTTGGAGCAGCCAACGGAATCCTCCCCCGTTGCGCGTTTACCAACTTGCGAACCAGCGCTTGCTGGGCGGCTGCGCCCAGACGAGTATGCTTACCACGGATGCGGGCACGCAAAGGAGGCCGGGGAAATGTATCAATGTTAAAGCAACTCGTGGCCCTTGGAATCCTCGCGCCGCTGACATTGGCAAATCTGTCGAGTCGTGTCGAAGCGGCGGGGTGGGGCCCCCTTGCACTGATCATGGGGAATCATCTGTCGAGAGGTTTCGACGGAGGCTTGCGGCACGGCGGTGGCTTTTATCGCCCGCAGTTCGATCCGAGGCAGTATGGCGGCTTCTCCCGCGATGGCGGCGGCTTTTATCGTGACGGCGGCTTCTATCGCGGTGATGGCGGCTTCTATCGTGGTGATGGCGGCTTCTATCGTGATGCTGGCATGCGCCGAGCTCCCTATCCTCAAGGATATTGGGGCGTTGCCGATGGAGGTTCCGGAGGATGCGGGAGCTCTGGTCCATGGGGTAGCTACGGCGGGTACGACGGCTACGACTATGACGGCTATGGGTGGTAGCGGCAGTGTGTGGGCTGGCCAAATGTAAATGGGCGCGAGGCCAAGCATGAGCTTCGGCGGAACGGATCCGGGCGGGCCCGCCTTCTAGGCGGGTACCGAGCACTCGTACGCGGCGAAGACACCGCTACGGCATGCGAAGAGCTTGAGCTCAGCAGCAAGATGCCCGAGAGGGATCCCCTGGCGTGTCACGGCGCGAGGTGAGCCCCGACGCCCCTCACAGGATGATGATGTGGGCATATGAAGAGCGCCGGGACGCGCGACGGCGCGTGTAGCGGTTGCCGCCGCGTGCCACACGGGTTAGCTGCTTCCGCCGGCGGGGGCTAGAACCCTGCGTCAAAACGCCGGAGGGAAGTACTCGCAGGCGTTGCTGGACGCGCAGCAGAGTCCGCGACATATCGGCCCGCCCGCTCAGACGCGAGAGCTCGCGAGGATTGCGGGCGCACCAGCTTGCGGCAACGCTATCATGACGACAGCAATGCCAACAAAGCACGGATCGGGCGTCATGCCCGGTTGCGCCCCCGCGTTCCTGGATGCCGCGATATTGGCTACCACCGCCGCTGGGTTTGTCGGCGTGGTTTTGAGATGATCGCCCGATTTTGAGCGTCGAACAGCATGCACCGTTCGTTGGCGGTGGAGCCGAAGATCCAGCGTCGCTCGGAAATGGTTCCGGCTTGGCTTAGCTCGGCGGTTCGCTGGCAGCCAAGGGCGGGCTTCGGTCGGCTCTTTGTTCTCCGATCATCCTGACTCTTCCGCGCCACTCGCTTCTGGCTCATCGAATAGCCGGACATAGGCCTTGTACTGAAACCGCCGGTGCCGCACTTGACCGGTCATTTCCGCAAGGACGCCGATCTTGACGAGGCGCTCAACTAGTTGATTGGCGGCCGGATAGCTCGTGCCGGTCAGATCACGCACCTCGTTCACCGAGATGATCGGGTGCTCGTAAAGACGTTCGAGCACGCGATGTCCATTGCCGGCCGAATAGCCGACATTCTCGGCAATCAAATTACGATGCGTCTCGCGCAACGTCAGAATGCGTGCTGCGGTCTCGGCTGCCTGCACGCTGACCTCCGCGACACCACGCAGGAAGAATCGTAGCCAGTCCTCCCATGCGCCTTTATCGCGAATGGATTGTAACAGCTCGTAATAGGTCTGCCGGTGCCGCTTGAAATAGTGCGAGAGGTAAAGCGCAGGCTTATGCAATACACCGCTCTCGCAAAGCAGGAACGTAATCAGAAGCCGTCCAACACGTCCGTTACCATCGAGGAAAGGGTGAATAGTCTCAAACTGCGCATGAGCGAGGCCGATCTTGATCAGAAGCGGGAGATCATTTTCCTCGTGAAGAAATTTCTCGAGATCGCCGAGCGCCTGTGGCACGACATTGGGAGGCGGCGGAACGAAGACGGCTTCGCGCAAGGTGCAACCGCCTGGACCGATCCAATTCTGGGTGCGTCGCAGCTCTCCAGGCGCGAGGCGCGACCCACGCACCCGGTCGAGGAGCTTCTCGTGAATCTCGCGGATCAGGCGCACCGATACAGGCAGTTCGGAAAGCCGCGCAAGCCCGTGATTCATCGCGCCGACATAATTCACCACCTCGGCCACGTCCCTGGGCGTGGCTGGCGTGTAGAGCCGAGCTTCGGCCGCGAGCAAATCCTGCAACGAGCTTTGGGTGCCTTCGATCTGGCTCGATAGCACCGCCTCCTTGCGAACGTACATAAAGACGAAAAGATCCGGGTTCGGCAATGTCTGGATTGAGCCATCGAGCCGACCTAATGCCAAATCGGCTTGGGATAGAAGGCGTTGGAGGTCCCCCGTCAGATTGACCGACGGTCTGGGAGGCAGAGGGGCAGGGATGAATGCCCGATACCCACACGGCTGAGGTTGATAGGTTCCGGCGCGGCCTTGGAGTTCCGGCAAGTTCGACCATGAGTTAATGAAGGC